>NZ_JAUBVK010000026.1:0-98080 GCF_036705795.1 Microcoleus sp. ARI1-B5 | reverse complement strand
TGCCCTACGGCGACGCCGTGCGGGACGGGTACGGTGAACTGTGGTGGAAAGAGGCGATTGACAAGGGTAACGAAAATCTACGCCCCCTGGGGTCACGTGCAGATACTGTGTGGTGTCGCTAGACCGAAATAAATAATGCTCTCCAACTAAGCTAGCACGGCGACTAAAACGACACATATACCAACTTGGTATATATACCACCTTATATACCAAGTTGGTATATGTGTCAACACAGAAGAACTTGTTAATTCGCGAACCTCTTGTCAAACAAGGGATACGGAGAGGGTGGGATTTGAACCCACGGAAACATTTTCGTGCTTCTCTCGATTTCAAGTCGAGCGCATTCGACCACTCTGCCACCTCTCCGGGCGCATCAACTTTATCATACCAGCACTTGGCTCTAACTACAAGCAGTTGCAGATTCAGTCTGTCGGTAAAGAATTTGTTCTCTTTCCACCGCGAATTCCTCGCCCAGCCAAACCAAAGATACTTCCGACACTGCTCCATTTTCTAGCAGGACGATCGAGAAATTCCGCATTTTCGAGCACTCTCTCTCCACAATGCGCGGTACGCTCGCCGCATTCAAATACACCGTACCCCCCGCACTCACCAGCGACTTCCGCAACTCGTGCTTTGTGTGCCGCAGTTTGTGGTGCATATGACCAAAAGTTACCAGAGGTATCCGCTTACCAGAAGCGCGAGTTCGATCGATCGCCTGCGCAAAATCCGGGTCGCCCCAATCCCCTCCCAGCGGCTTCCAATCACGCCCGCAGGGGTCTTCAGGAGCCTCTCCCAGCCCCGTCGGGCCCGTGTGACCCAAAAAAATCACATTTTCGCAGGGAGCATCCGCAGCAGCAAGAGCAATGCGCCTCGCCGACTCCTCAAAACTCTCTACCCCAAACCACTCCGAGTAAAAATCGTTGTACTTCCACTCCGAGCCCCCCCAAGTAAACGGGCGGCTTCCCACCACAGTTATGTCCAATTCGGGAAAATCCCGTTTCCCGTAACCGACGTGGGCTTCTCCCATTAAATCTAACTGCTGTTTGACCCGATTCTCTTGAGTGCGATCGTACGGACACTGACTGCGGCCCCACTCCGTCGCCGTGTACCAAGCGTCGTGGTTCCCAAACACTGCTGCTTTCGGAATGTCCAAAGATGCGATCGCCCGCACCACCTCTATCGACTCATTCCCAAAATCCCCCACAAACAGCACCAAATCAACGCCCAGATGCTTCAGGGCTTCGCCGTCTTCCGGTTCCCACTGATCGTGAACGTCCCCCACCACCGCAATTTTGATAGATTTAGTCTGATTCATTTGATTAGTCATGCGCGATCGATCCCTAGCCCCCTCTTATCAGCATAAGAAACAGCGACCCATTTTTGCACTCTCCCCCAGCCAATTTTAGATTTTAGATTGGTTCCACCCAACTGCCCGCCGTTTTTGGTGAATTCAACTATAATTCAAAATACACTTGAGTCCAGCCGCCACCTTTCCCGGAATATTCTAACTGTGTTTACCACCGCACCTGCTCAAAACTTGACCCAAACCAGACTGCCCGACGACTTGTTTGCAGCAATTAACGCCCTCAAACAAGAGTTAAACGCCGTCATTCTCGCCCACTATTACCAAGACTCCGAGATTCAAGACATCGCAGACTTCATTGGCGACTCCCTCGAACTTGCCCGCAAAGCCGCCAACACCAAGGCTTCGGTCATAGTTTTTGCCGGAGTTCATTTCATGGCAGAAACCGCCAAAATTCTCAATCCCGACAAATTAGTATTATTGCCAGACTTAAATGCAGGTTGCTCGCTCGCCGACAGTTGCCCTCCCGAAGCCTTTGCAGCTTTCAAAGCCGATCGCCCACAGCATTTAGTAATTTCCTACATTAACTGTACCGCCCAAATTAAGGCAATGAGCGACATAATTTGTACCAGCTCCAACGCCGTCAAAATTGTCAATCAAATTCCCAAAGACAAGCCGATAATTTTTGGGCCCGATCGCAATCTCGGTCGCTACGTCATGGAACAAAGCGGCAGACACATGGAAATCTGGCAAGGAGCCTGCATCGTCCACGAAAACTTCTCAGAAAAAAAGATAGTTCAACTCAAAATCGAAAATCCCGAAGCCGAAATAATCGCCCACCCAGAATGCGAACCTCCCGTACTTCGCCACGCCAATTACATCGGCTCCACCACCGCTTTGCTCAAATATTCTCAATCCAGCTCCCGCCAAGCTTTTATTGTCGCGACTGAACCGGGAATCATTCACCAAATGCAAAAGCAAACACCTCACAAACGCTTCATTCCCGCTCCTGGCAACAATAATACTTGTGCTTGCAACGAATGCCCGCACATGAGATTAAATACTTTGGAAAAATTGTATCTAGCCCTGAAAAATCAAACCCCCGAAATTACTATGTCCCAAGACCTGCAAATAGCAGCCTTGCAACCGATCCAGCGGATGCTAGAAATGAGCTAACAGCCAATCACTAAATGTCAGTTAACATATTGTAGGGTGGGTTGGGCGCGGCGATTAACTTAAGTCACCAATAAACAAATCTTAAACCGCCGCGCCCAACCACCAACATTCATCAGCAATCCGTGCATCAGTTCTGCACTCTTTGTCTTCTCTTCCCCTGCAATAGACGAGCAATTGCAAAACTCTAAAAATATCTTGAAAGGCATCTGCGTTCATCGTCGGTTGCATCTGCCTTCGATCTGCGGTCGCTCTATCAATCAAAAAATTATGCCATTGCTCGTCTAATGAAAGCGGTTCATTCCTTTAAAAATCAGGAGCGATAAATGATTCCAGAAAAACTGATTGTTTTCACTCGCTATCCTCAAGCGGGAACAACCAAAACTCGACTAATTCCCGTGCTGGGAAAAGCAGGCGCTGCCAACCTTCACCGCTTGATGGCCCAAAGGACGATCGCCCGCGCTCTCTCTCTCCAAAAAGCGGGCCGATTATCAGTTGAAATTCACCACACAGGCGGCAGCCAGGAACTGATGCAAGAGTGGTTGGGAACAGATATTATTTATCAAAATCAAATAGACGGCGATTTGGGCGCAAGAATGACAGCAGCGTTTCAACAATCTTTTAATTCAGGGGTTGACAAAGCTGCAATTATCGGGACTGATTGTCCCGATCTGACAGCAGAAATCATGGCACAAGCTTTTGACAAACTGAGCCAGCACGATTTAGTTTTGGGCCCGGCAAAAGACGGAGGTTATTATCTGATCGGGCTGCGGCGATCGATACCGGAATTGTTTCGCGGGATTAACTGGGGAACCAGTGAAGTATTTGCTTCTGTGCGGGCGATCGCCCAAAACCTCAACCTCAATATTGCTTATCTTCCCACTCTTGCAGATATCGATCTACCGGAGGACTTGCTCGGTTTAGATATTAATATTCTGAAATAACTAAACTATATTTAAACGAGTTAATTCATTAGTAGTTATCATCTATTTTTGATAAAAAACACTTGATTGTGAAACCACAACGTCATAATATAGTAATTGTATTTGTCTAACCAAATGCAGCGGTTAGACAGCGCTTGCGACAATAGTCGCAAGCGCGAGAAAAAGCCAAAAATTAGCAGTTCAATTAGCCGCCAAAGAATGACGCTTCGGAAGGTTTTTGATTTCCGATCGTAGAATCAGGGTTTGAGGGCGAGCTGATAAAAGCAAGTAATGCTTGCGAGGCAGACTATCGGCATTGGTGAAAATAAAGGGTTTCAGACTAAGACCTCAAAACGCTCTTCGGGGCGATCGCACTCACGACCTCAGAAACCCGGTTTCTTCCTTCTATTTCTCGTTCCTCGTCGCAAAACTCAGAGAAACCGGGTTTCTATCCCCCATACCGGGGCCATGAAACTGTCGCTACGTGTTGAAATAACAGATAAGCTTTCTACAAAACCCGCTCTCTCTCTCAAGCGGTGCTTAATTCTGTATGCCGCCAGAAAATCCCAATCTCAAAATCTCCATTATCATTCCAGTCTTAAACGAAGCACCTACAATTGCCTCAGTCATCTCCACTGCCCGAAATGCCCAAAATGTGGAAATAATTGTCGCCGACGGCGGCAGCAGCGACTGTACCGCAGATCTAGCAAAATCTTTGGGCGTCCGAGTTATCTCCACCGCCCCAGGCCGCGCTGCCCAAATGAATGCAGGTGCGACCTGGGCTACTGGAGATATCCTGCTGTTTCTCCACGCAGACACTCTTTTGCCTCCAGGCTACGACTCTAGCGCGCGTCTGGCACTAGCTAAGCCGTCCGCCGTAGGGGGGGCCTTTGAACTTAAGATTGACGCCCGCGGGCACAGTCTGCGGCTGGTAGAAATAGGGGTAAACTGGCGATCGAACTTTCTGCAAATGCCCTACGGCGACCAAGCCATTTTCCTCTATTCAGCTACCTTTGACAAAATCGGCGGTTTTCCCGACTTGCCCGTTATGGAAGACTTTGAATTTGTGCGCCGGTTGAAAAAACAAGGCCGCATCGCCATAGTACCCCAGCCAGTCCTCACATCCGCCCGCCGCTGGCAGCAGCTTGGGGTACTCAAAACCACCGCCATCAATCAAATAGTAATCATCGCTTATTTCCTGGGAGTGTCGCCCGATCGACTCGCTTTCTGGTATAAGAGGCAAAAGAAAAATTCTTCCAAAAACTAAAGAATAGTGAACTTTTCTAAAGCTCGCCGTTAATTATGTAAATAGGAAACACGTCCCTGCGTAAAATATGACTTGAACGCCTCAACTTTTTAAACTGCGAGGACAAACAGAATATGGCCGATCCCAGAGATGCAGAGCTTATTAAACCCTTTAACGGCGACCCCTTCACGGGTCATCTAGCCACCCCCATCAGTGCTTCTGATTTCACAAAAGCATTCATCGGCAACCTGCCCGCCTACCGCAAAGGACTCTCGCCCCTAGTTCGAGGTCTGGAAATTGGCTTGGCACACGGCTATTTCCTTGTCGGCCCCCAAATCGTCTTCGGACCCCTGCGGGATTATCCAGAAGCAGCTAATCTCGGCGGATTATATACAGCCCTCGTCTTAGTTCTGCTCGGCACACTAGGGATGTCTGCTTACGGTTGGGTCTCTTTCAAACAAGACAATACCAGCTACCCGAGCGCTAATCCCATGACCCCCGATGCCCTCAGAAATGCTGAAGGGTGGAGCCAGTTTACCGCTGGTTTCTTCATTGGCGGGATGGGCGGCGTCTTTGTTGCCTACTTCTTACTCGAAAACTTTAAGGGCATCGATGCCATTTTCCGGGGTTTAGTCAACAATTAGACTCCACTCTCACATATCCCTGTTGGAATGCACTAACTTTAGTTTGGAGAATTTGATATGACAGGTTCCTACGCTGCTTCTTTCTTGCCTTGGATTTTGATTCCGGTTATTACATGGCTGATGCCGGTTGTGGTAATGGGTTTGTTGTTTATCTACATTGAAAGCGACGCCTGAGCTTTACGCGCAGAGCAAGACCTAAGTTGGAAGACTGACAGACAACTGCTCTGAAACCTCTCTCATAAATCTAGGGAAAATCAGAAAAAATTGTTTTGAGATTGCTGGTAATTAGGAAATTTGGTTTCTTTACCCCAACCCCCAGACTCGACTGTGTGGAGCAATCCTTCTGTCTTCTTCCATCTGAATTCGCGATCGCAAAAAATCCTCTGCCCGCACGGCAGAGGATTTTTTTACTCATATTTTTTTACCGCAGGCACAAATCACCCGATCGGACAAGACAAATTGCGAAATCCTGAGCCATAATTGCGATCGGAAACCTACTCATGAGGAGACAGCGATGCAATTTCCCCCCGCACGCCGAATCTTAGCTCCATTCCTGATCTCGGTACTGCTGCTCGTGACTTCCTGCGGTCAGAATCAGCCCCCCTCTCGCTGGGACAAAGCCCAGGAGGAAAGCACCCAAAAACCTGCTAAAGCCAAGCAGACAACTGCTGACAAATCAACTGCTAGTAATCAAAACCTGCCCAAGAAGGCAGTTGCAGGCGGCAAGTTAAATAAATACTTCCCGTCGTCTGGCGGCGGATTCGATCGCGTCTTCGCTCAAGAAAAATCCGGTTTTGCTGAAGCTAAGCTGAACAAAGACGGTAAAAATGTCGCGGTGCTCTCGATTAGCGACATCGCCGGCAACCCCTCAGCAGGTACAAAATTCCAGCAAAGTACCAAGCAAATTGGCGGCTATCCCGCCATTAATCAGGGTGCTAACATCACTGCTGTTTTAGTGGGAAATCGCTATCAGGTGAAAGTTCAATCCCGCAATCCCTCTTTTACCGCTAGCGATCGCGAAGCTTGGCTCTCAAAATTTAACCTCGGCGGCCTCGCCCGCGTCAAGTAGCAGTGTCTCTTGTCAAACTTTGCGCCCGACTCGGGTCTGGCGCTATCACAACTTGCGTCTGCCACAATGAGATTGTGAAGTTTTTGCCATCTGCCAAAAGTAATACCTTTGATTCCCGTTCAACCATAAGGAGTTTTTTGTGAGCAAAACAGTCTTTGAATTAGTCGATACACTGCCTAAAGACAACATGACTGTCAAAGCCTTACGAGCTCTTGACTTTGTAGTTCCCGGCGAGTGGAACAATTTAGTTGGCTTTGAAAATACCATTCGCACCGTTACTGGCGAAACAGACGAAGATTTGATCCAGCAAATTGGCGATCGCGCCATCTACCTCTACAACGATAAATCAGAGGGCTACCAGCGCGCTCTCTGGCTCTACCAAACCATCGACAGTGCCTCTAGCGCCCTCGGTACCGCAGCCCTCGCCAACAAAGTCGCCCAAAATGTCCCGTTTTTGTCCGTGCTGGGGAATCTCACCCCCAAGCCCGAAAAAGCTCAAACGATCGACCTTTCTTTGAAATTAGTCACCGAGTTGCTCGCTTTTTGCCAAATTAACGGCATTCCCGGCGACAGCATCGGCGATTTTGCCGCATCTCTCGGCGACTACGGCGGCGAATCCCTGATGCGGATGGCTGCTTTGGTTTGTTTCGACGGTTTGATTCCCCTGGGCCCAGACTTTATCATGGCTACTCAGTCCTGGATTCAAAAGCTCTCCCCCCAAGATTTGCAAGATAATCAGGCGTTTAAGTCGATCGGCGGCATGATTCCAGGCGGATCTCCGGCTGGCCAACTAGGCTTTATCGGCGAAAGCTTTAACTCGGTTTCCGGCTGGATGAGCTCTTTTGTGAGCGATCGAGGTTTGACTCCCCAAAACGTACTAGGCCACTTGCAGAATTTTGTGGATATTTCCGCCGATAAGGTGGACTACGTGGGCGCTTTCCTCGACATGACTACCAATTACTACGAACACACCGGCGTTCAAACTCTCGCCCGCCGTTTGATTGAACGAGCTGTCGCTGAGATTTAAAATAACCGCAGGAGTTGTGATGTTTGCGGGCCGATCGCCCCCAAGCGAGTGTTTTGAGTTCAATTTTTATTGAAGGAGCAATTCTTTAAGGTGGGTTTTCGATAAAATGTGTGTGCGATCGAGAAAGTCGATCGCCCGCAGCTCAACTCATAACTCCTTACCGAACACTTTTAACAGGAAGCGTTAATGTCAGAAGAACCGAAAAATCCTACCGCTGGCGAATCCGAAACTCCCAGTGCGTCGATCGAGCACGCCCCGAGTTCCGACACGCCCGAGACAACCGACTTTCCCAGCACTGACAAGCCTCAAGCCGCTGCTAAAAAGCCCGCAGCCAAGGCCGCTGAAGGCGATAAGCCCCCAGCTAAAGCAAAAAAGGAAAAAGCACCTGCTGTTGAAGACAAGCCCTTTGCCGAATTTATTCAACAAGATTATTTGCCCGCCTTGCAAACTGCTTTGACTAAGCAGGGTGTTAAGGATTTAGAGGTGAGTTTGGCCAAGCAAAAACTCCCCGTTGCTGGGATGAGTTCCGCCGGCGATTGCTGGCAGGTAATTGGTAAATTCCAAGAAGGTCAGCGCCAATTTAACTTGTATTTTCCTCAAGAAAATATTCAAAGTCAAAGAGCCTTTTCCTGCGCTGAAAATAATACCAAAACCAGCACTTTAGAGCCTTTTTTGATAGACGAGCGCAAGGTTACTCTAGACCTCATGGTGTTTGGCGTAGTCCAGCGGCTTAACGCTCAAAAATGGCTCAATCTTAATTAACCGGAGTTCGGGATAAGAAAAGGAGGAGCCGTGTAAGCTGAAATACAGCGTATTCCAGGTTGGTGAATTTTAGGGACAGGGCAATGCCCAAAGCCGTGTCAACTTAACGTCAAACTCAGTCACAGAATGCTGTTTGACTATTAAATCTAGAGCCCCCTAGCCCCCCAACCCCCCCGCCCCCCCCAAGGGGGGAGTGAAGAGGGGGGACAATAACTTACTCAAAGTCAACCCCTACTCCCCTTCTTAAGGGGGATTTAGGGGGATCTGGACAGGGGTAAAAACGAGATTAATCAAGGCTTTCAGGCGATTGTTGACACCTATGGGCTCTTGGAATATCCCTACGGGGAAGCTCACGATAGGCGGGTGTACTTCATAAATGTGGAATCTGCTGTAAATGTAAATGGAAAGCAATAGCCATAGAACTCAGAAAATCAGGTCATCTTCTCAATCAGTGGCTCCATCAATCCTGTGGGATGAAACTGAAGATAAAAATACAATTTTTTGGCAAGAATGGCAGGCGCATCAAGATTATCTTTCCCCTTGCTGTCTCAAGTGGATGAACTCAAACCCAATTGATGCCGAAGAAGTATTGAGTCAGGCAATGCTTAAAGCCTGGACAGAATGGCAAAACTATGGAAGTAAAATTAAATGTCCTAAAGCTTGGTTAACTCAAATTGTCCATAACTTCTGCATGGATTTGCATCGAAAACGCAAACGAGATGCACTAATAATTAAAAACATAGACGAGATTAAACTTGAAGATTATCCAGCACTTTATTCTAACTTAGGATTTACTGAACCTAATCTTATAGACCTGGAATTGCAGGCATATATCTACCACAAAATTGACTCCTTGCCTCCCAGACTCCGCGAGACTTTTATCTTATACCACTACCAAAATAAATCTTATCAAGATATTGCCAAGCTCTTTCTATGCTCTGAAGAAAACGTCCGCAAATGCGTGAGCAAAGCCTGCCGAATTCTGCAAAGGCATTTAACCAAATATCTGGCCGGTGAAGATGATACTCCTCTAAATTCTTCCTCGCCCGCCTTAAAATTGGTAATTCCTTGGCCAGAAAAGTCTCAACCCCAATGCAATTGGGAATCACTAATTCCCCCAAAAAGCCAGGATGAAGAAATTAGCTATCAAGTCACCGTACTATGTCTGGAAACTTTACCCCATCATTCCTACATCTCTACTACTCTTCCAGTCTGGAGATGAAAGTGCGTTGAGTCAGCCGTTTATCCCGCCTGTGGGGAAGTTGAGACGATATTGCAGCGGCTCAACGGTAAGAGGAGCAAGGGTTTTAGGGGTTGAGGGGAGATTTTTGGAGAGAAAATTTGCCTGTAACTCGAAAAATTCCCAAAATGGGTTTGGAAAACGTCTAATAAATAAGCGGTCAGAGAAAACCGCTTAGAGTCCATGTATTAGTTACATCTTTCTTAACAAAAAATGAGTACATCCCGCAAAATCCAGATCGCACTCGTGGCAAGTCTGCTGTGGTCATCTACATCCATAAGCAGTTTTGCTGCTACCAACTCGATTACCTCTGAAAAGTTTCAGTCAGACACTGTGAAAGTTCCTGTGGAAAGTATTCCATCTAGGCAGTTAAATTTAACACCAGATACTTATTTAATTGCTGGTCAGTTCAGGGATATGCTGAGTAGAGTACCTGGGGGATATGACACGTTCAAAGCATTTGACGAGATATGGAAGAATCCAGCAGACAGGAAGAAAAGATTATTTGATTACTGCAACACTCAAAAAGCGTTATCAGTTAAGCTATGTTTTAGAATGCTAACAGTTTGGGCAGACGATACAGGGGAATCTGCCAACCGTAAGGACTCCGATGAGCTAAACAATATATTTGATGAAGCAAGAAAAGTACCATGAGCTAAACAATATATTTAGAGAAGCAATAAAATTACCAATTTAGTGCTGCTCCATTTCAGTGTTCAAAAACTTGAAAAAAAAGCGATCTGGCCCACTCGACGAAGGGCGCGATCGCTTTTTTTTCGGAGTGCGTAGGCAACGCCCGTCGTAGATATCGCTTTTTGTTTACGAGAGAGCCATTGATTGACGTGTTCACATTGATTTTCCTTGATAATAATTAATCTTTTTTAGCTTGTTCAGTTTGAGTAACTAAGGCATAATCTGATCGACGTAAATTCTTCTATTTCCCCTTATCTATAGCCCAATACGGAATACGGTTCAGTTAAGCCCGATCCCCCCGAATTCTTGCCCCCTACTCGGGGATGCGAGGGGGATCTCCGAGGAATAAACAGTTTTAACTGAACCGTATTGATCTATAGCCCGTCTAAATTATGTCTGGACACTTTGCCACATCATTGGTGCAGTTCTGCCAATCCTCTGGGCTGGAGATGAATGTTCACCTGTTCTTAGAAGAAAAGCCAACTAGACAAAAGCAGAAATTGAGCAGTTTAAGTAAGTATGTTCAGAAATATCCCCAAGGATGGAAAAAAAGGTTAGAACTAGCTAATTTGCTTTACCAGATGGGAGACTGGCAACAAGCGGTTGCCGAATATCATCAAGTGATTGAGCGACAACCGCAATTAATGGGTGTGCGGCTGCAACTAGGGAAACTATGGCAGCTAATGAAACGAGAAAAAGAGGCAATAGAAGTCTATGAAAAAGCCTTGTCGTGTTCCGAAAACGAAGCGACTCAGCATCATATCAAGGGATTGATTGCAGTTTGTCGGGGGGAGAGTGACCAAGCAATTATTGCCTTTAATTTAGCAACTCATTTAGAACCTGAAAAAGTTGTTCACCGGCTGGCTTTGGCACAGGTGCATCAGCAGATAGAAAATCATCTTGGCGTGCTCAGTGCTGTGGAGCAAATTTTGGCAATCAACCCAGATGATGTTGTGGCGTTGATTTACAGCCATGATGCGAATCTGGCGGTGGGGGAGATGAGCGCAGCAACAGAGCAGTTGAGCAAGCTTATAGCTCTATTTCCCAATGATTTTAGGGTACTGCAACGACAAATTGAGCAACGTCTTCAGATGAGATTAGTTTCTGGTAAAGAAGGGAAACTGACGAAAAAGATGATTACCTCTTTACTGCTACAAACTCCTCATGGGGCTGAGGCTCACAATTCTCTGGGCTATTATCACATCTTCCGAGGCGATTGGCGGCAAGGTGTGGAGGTGTTAGCAGAGTTTACCGCCCAACACCCCAATCATCCTTATGGTTGGTATTACTATGGCCAGTGCTTATACGACACGGGAGAATATCAAAAAGCAGCACAGATGATGGCGAATGCTTATCAACTGTATCCCGATGATTGTGCAATTTATCAGGCATTGTGTGAAATTTTACCGGCTGCCAAACGCTGGGAAGAATTGCGTTTTGTGGTAGAACAGATGCTGAAACGATTTCCTCAACGTTGGAGTGTGTGGGCGACTGCGGGGCGGGTGTTGGTGGAACATTTCAAAGAGATTGAACGAGGATGTAAAGTTTCTGTTCAGGCGACGAAACTTCAGCCGCAGTTAGCTGATGCTTGGTTTCGTCATGGGCGGGTGTTGGCTTTGGCTCTTAAACATCAACAAGCGGTGGAGGCGTTGGAGAAAGGATGGAAATTGTTACCAGCCGGAATTTCTCTGCAATTCGTGCCGGTGGCGCTGTGGCTGGCGGAGAGTTACCAGGTGCTGGGGGATGTTGGGGCGA
Organism: Microcoleus sp. ARI1-B5; assembly: GCF_036705795.1. NCBI lineage: Bacteria > Bacillati > Cyanobacteriota > Cyanophyceae > Oscillatoriales > Microcoleaceae > Microcoleus > Microcoleus sp. ARI1-B5. The sequence goes on along the minus strand of NZ_JAUBVK010000026.1, from coordinate 86,245 downwards.
GTCAGCGATGGTGGAAAGTTGCCGGTGAGGGATGTCAGGAATTGAGAGCGTTTAACGGGGCTATGGCTGACTACTGGTTAGGGAGAGCCTTGGTGGGGTTGAAGGATCGGTTGGGAGCGGTACAGGCTTATGAAAGTGCTTTGAGTCAGCAGTTGTTGTATCCGGCTCGCGGGGAGGTTGAGAAGAGTTTGCTGCGGTTGAAGGGTAAGAAGGGGAAGGGTTCTAGGAGTTGAGGGTGGATTTTTGGGGAGAAAATAATGCTTGTAACTCGAAAAATTACCAAATTGGGGTGGGGAAACGTCTAATAAAGTAGTGGGAAGAAAAAACTACTAATCAACGTAAATTTCAACAAACGAGGTATTGTCGTATGAGTATTGTCAAAAAACTACCAGCGGTTTTAATTGCTGCCGTTGGCATCTCTTTTGGTTTCGTTGGTACAGCCTTAGCAGAAACGATTTTATTAGGAGAGAAGACTCTCGGTCCTCAAGAGACATTGGACGTAAGGCCAAAAGATATGAGGAATACAACGCTTTGCTTCCAGACAACTGATAACTTAGTGGGTAACCTAAAATTGCTTTATATCACCGACAGGGAAGGCGGAATAGACGTAAAAATAGAAGATTTACAGGCTAGCGCTAAAGAACAATGTATATCCAAAAGAATGGGTATATATCCGGCAAGGGTAATAAATATGCAAAGAAATAGGCCTGAGTTTAGTCGATCTGTTCGTGTACGTGCGACGCAGGAATAAAGAATTACGTCAGGAAGCGCACATCTAAAGGCATAGGCTTGAAAAAGTCAGAATCTGACCAGACTAAGTATGTTTCACGAGTAGTAAAGCAGGGTGGATTTATTGTCAGAGGATAAGTAGGTAGGCGCAAATAAACCTTGCTGTGTAACCGAATGTAAAGCTGCTAGAACCGTAAGCAATTGCGACGTTTAACGAACAATGACATACTTATGTATTTTCCCACTCATCTACTTAAATGTATCATAGTATTTGCGATCGGGTCAGACCCGATCGCAAATACTATCCTAACTCGGTGTATCGCTAATGAACTTAATTGAAGCTATTATTGCAGTTCCTGACCATCGACATCCAAGAGGTATTAAGTAGGTAGGCGCAAAGAAACCTCGCTATGTAACGGAATGTAAAGCTGCCAGAACCATTGCGATTGCTTCGTTTCACTTCGTTTCATGCAGCTATGACATACTTATGTATTTTCCCACTCATCTACTTAATTGCTAATTGCTGATGCCGATAAGATTGTTTTTCGGAGATGCCCAATGCCCAATCCCTCCGCTTCGCTCCGCCCAATGCCCAATGACTATTGACTATTGACTGCTGACTAATGACCGATTTTCTTCGGATTTTGTCAAAAAATTGCGAGCTTGCATAATCTCGTAAAGGTTAACATCTGTTTCTAACAAACAAGCATGACCGCTGTTAGCCAGCATCACCATTTCAGCATTGGGAATTACCTTGACTAAAAGCTTCCCTTCTGCCATAGAAGGCAGCAGCCGATCGGCACCGCTAGCAATTACTAAGGTCGGCTGTTTGATGCCGCGCAACTGATTTTCATCCACATTGAACGATCGCACTAAGGCCAATCTCCACACAGACGTGTTTTGCGGTACCGCTTGCATCGCTTCTAGCAAAGCTCGCCGATCGTCGCGCCCAATCTTTCCTAATGATGCTAATATCGGCAACAGACCGATTACCGACAGCGGATAAAGGTTCGCCGGCAGCCACTGAGTCAGGTGAGAACCCCACTGCACCCAAGGCTGCTGTCGGAATGAAGAAGCAGGATTAACTAAAATTAGTCGATCGCACAATTGAGGAGCTTCTAAAACAGTTTTCATCGCTAAACAGCCCCCAAATGACTCGCCGCACAGATAAACCGGCCGCTTCGGCTTTCCGGCTTGCTTTTCTGCTTCAATTAAGGCAATTGTTTCCTTAACCAGTACCTCCCAGCTAGCCATGTCGTCGGCCGGTATAGCTAAGCAGCGAATGTCGAAATGCGGAGCTAATTTAGGAATTTGCGATCGCAGCAGCAAACCTCCCCCGTCCATACCGGGCAGAAATACAAATAAAGGGCGATCGGCCTTCGGCGGTTTCGGGCTGAGAAAACGAACCTTGTTGTTAGCAGTTGGCATGATTAAAATCAGAAATTAAATTGTATGAACTCTATAAGTCTGCGATTGCTGCAAAGAAAACGGGATAATCAGAGAGCCAGAGCAATCAATTAAGACATCAGACGAATCGGGAACCTTGAACCGGAAAGCGACTGAGAATCAGGCGAGGACTGCGACATTAGAAAAATGCAAGCCCAAATCTAAAATTTCTTCACGCTTGACGAATTCCTTCTTCCCTCTTCCTTCTTCCTTCTTCCTTCTTCCTTCTTCCCTCTTCCTTCTTCCTTCTTCCTTCTTCCTTCTTCCTTCTTTACAAACACCCTCGATCGAGTAATTGTGCAATTTCTCCCTGACAGTGTTCTGTAAGTTCAGCCACAACTGCTTTGGCTTTTTTGCCTCGATACTGCTGCTGTCTATCGACTGTAATCCAGTAAGGGCGGCCGATTAAAACATTAACTCGCTGATAAACTATCACAGGATGCCACCCCGCCCGATCGAACAAAGGTTCGGAAGGATCGAACAAACTCAACAACTTCAGCGGTAAACCCGATGGTACCGACAGTTCTTGCATCGAAGCAATCGCCACCGGCAACACCGCCAAATCCCGCACCGGCGCCCGCAAAGCCAAATGAGCAAATCCCCGCTGAAACTTCCCCATAGTATTCGGTTGAGTAAAGTTCACCATCGGTTCTGCACCCTCAGGAAACACCCCCACCATCTCCCCAGTTTGCAGCAGCGCCGTGGCTTGAGAGAAAAAATGCTGCTGTCTGTGCTCCGGTGCTTCTAACGGAAAAGCCCCGAAAGTCGTGACAATTTCCCGAATCACCGGAACTTGACCCATGTAATGATGACACGCAAACCGGATCGATCGATCCAAAGCCGCCGTCAGCACCACAGGATCTAAGAAACTGCGGTGATTGCTCACCACCAGCACCGGACTCTCTCGGGGAATCCGGTGCTGGTGGTGCACAAACATCTGCGTTCCCAAACCAGCCAGGAAACAGCGCGAAATCAGCAATTTGCTCTCTGAAGACATGGGCGAAAAGACAGGTGCGACACTATAAACGTTGATTCCATCCCCATGCAGCTTAACATTACTTTACCAAGTCGGGGCTCAGCCAAAAAGTATACTTTCCCCTTGGGCATTTCTGTCGTAGTCCTGCACCCACTCCTAGGTCATCACCTTGGTTTTTTGCCAAAATACAAAGGTTACAGCCCGCCAAAACACTAAAAAACCCGGTTTCTTTGTCGGAGTGGGTAAGTCTCGTTTCGTAGTCCTGCACGCACGGGGGGTCAGAAACCGGGTTTTTGCGAAAAGACTCGTTACAGGCGCCAAAATAGTAAAAAACCCGGTTTCTTTGTCGGAGTGCGTAAGTCTTGTTTCGGCAAGATTTCCGAGTCAGAAGTAAAATTTTATAAAGTCTTGTTGCAAACTTCTATAAAAATGTTTAAAACAACGGCAAAACCAAGTTGCAGCAGCTAAAATTATAAACTCACAGTCGGCATTGACCCGCCCCAAAATGGGTACCGTGCCCCCCCCACTTAAGTCGGAGAGATTCCAAAATTTTAGACGAAAGTTCAAGCTCCCAGATCCATCTGTTGCGGAGTAAATCTAAAATCTAAAATCTAAAATCTAAAATCGACTGACGCACTGTCAAAGTATTTTTCGACAAGTCGTAATAGCAATCTCCCGAGGCATCAAATGAATAACATCCAAAACTATCGCCTTAAATGTACCCTCACCTTTGGCGACATTTACGGTCAAATCATTGTTTGGCTGATAGTCATCTTCCTGAGTCTAGCGTCGGCACTGGCCCTGTGGAGCAGCGCCCGCCAAATCTACGCCTTGGCTACCGTCGGCTTGATTTTAGTGCTGTCTCTGCCATTCTTGCTGTTTGCTTTCGTGACAACTCTGCTCAATAACATTGAAGTGCTTTCTGTAGACCCCGCCACCGAAGATCAACCTTCTGCAACGGGAAATCAGTCCAATCAGAGGTCTGTCGAAACCGTCGGCTAGTCCAATTTGAAATTTTAGACTTTGATTTTCGATTCCAATCAAAAGTTAAAAAACTTCCCGATCTTTTGGTAGGAAGTTTTTTTTTGCGTCACGATAAGTTGAGCAGAACACTCACAATAATTCAAAAAAATGCTAGAACACGACGTAATCATTGTAGGCGGCGGTTTAGCAGGTTGCCGCGCGGCTGTAGAAATTGCCCGGACTGACCCGAGTTTAAAGGTAGCTGTCGTCGCCAAAACTCACCCGATTCGATCGCACTCCGTCGCAGCCCAAGGCGGCATGGCCTCCAGCCTCCAAAATGTCGATCCAGATGACAGTTGGAAAGCCCACGCCTTCGACACAGTAAAAGGTTCAGACTATTTAGCCGACCAAGACGCCGTAGAAATCCTCACCCGCGAAGCACCCGGTGTCATCATCGATTTAGAGCACATGGGAGTCCTCTTCTCGCGCCTTCCAGACGGCAGAATTGCCCAGCGCGCTTTCGGCGGACATTCCCACCGCCGCACCTGCTACGCCGCCGACAAAACCGGCCACGCCATCCTGCACGAATTAGTCAGCAATCTCCGCCGTTACGGAGTTCACATCTATCAGGAGTGGTATGTCACCCGCCTGATTTTGGAAGCAGGTCAAGCCAAGGGCGTAGTTATGTACCGCCTGTTAGACGGCGAAATTGCTGTCGTGCGCGCGAAGGCGGTGATGTTTGCTACGGGGGGTTACGGTCGGGTTTACAACACCACCTCGAACGATTACGCCTCGACTGGAGACGGTTTGGCGATGGCGGCGATGGCTGGATTGCCCCTGGAAGATATGGAGTTTGTGCAGTTTCACCCGACGGGTTTGTATCCCGTGGGAGTGTTGATTTCGGAGGCTGTGCGGGGCGAAGGTGCTTATTTGATTAATTCCGAGGGCGATCGATTTATGGCGAATTATGCCCCGTCGCGGATGGAATTAGCGCCCAGAGATATTACATCGCGATCGATTTCCTTAGAAATTCGCGCAGGTCGCGGCATAAATCTCGATGGTAGTGCTGGCGGCCCATTTGTCTACCTCGATTTGCGGCATATGGGACGCGAAAAAATCATGAGCAAAATACCTTTTGCTTGGGAAGAAGCCCACCGCTTATTAGGAATTGATTCTGTAAATCAGCCGATGCCCGTGCGTCCGACAGTACACTATTCAATGGGCGGAATTCCCACTAATACAGGCGGACAAGTTCGCAGCAGTGCTGACAGTTTAGTAGACGGTTTCTTTGCCGCCGGCGAAGCAGCTTGCGTGTCAGTTCACGGCGCAAACCGTTTGGGCAGCAATTCGCTCTTAGAATGCGTAGTTTACGGCAAAGTTACTGGCGCAACCATAGCACAATTCGTGCAAAATCGCAAGTTGCCCGCATTAGACGAACAGCGTTACATCCAGGAAACCCAAGAGCAAATTCAAGCACTTGTAGACCGTCCCGGACAATACCGAATCAATCAAGTGCGGCAAAAGTTCCAAGATACGATGACTGAGTATTGCGGAGTATTTCGCAGCGCCGAATTGATGCAGGAAGGTTTGCATAAATTGGAGGAATTGGAAAAACAATATCAAGAAGTTTACTTGGACGACAAGGGTAAATCTTGGAATACCGAAATTGTGGAAGCTTTGGAATTGCGGAGTTTGATCGTTGTCGGGAAAATGATTTTAACTTCGGCTTTGAACCGACAGGAAAGTCGGGGAGCTCATTCGCGGGAAGATTTTACCGATCGCGATGATGAGAAGTTTTTGAAGCATACGCTGGCGTATTATTCGCCTGCGGGGATTGATTTGGCTTATATGCCGGTGGCGATTACGATGTTTGAGCCGCAGGAGAGAAAGTATTAATTTGTAGGGTGCGTCAGCCCTCACTAAATTTCGTTTCTTACATAATTACCAAATGGCTGACGCACCCTACTTACTTTTGACAGTCATCTCTGGGATTCTCGACATCACAAGTGAAAAATGCTAGCAGAGGATAATTATTGCTAAAACAAATAAAAAATATCGTGGTTCTAAGTAGCTCAAAATAATATATGAGTAAAGCGACAAAGACATCTCAATTCCAGCAAGCTCTTGAAGCGGTAGAAGTTTTCTCACTAGAAAATCGAGCCATGCTTCTAGATATTCTTCAGAATCGTCTGCCACAACAGCGACACTATGAATTGCTCAAGGAAGTGGCAGAAGTTCGTCAAGAGTCTGCTGAAGGCAATGTTAAATTTGGGTCGGTAGCTGATTTTATGGCGGAGTTAGATGATTAATAAAAATTGGTTGGACTCCCAAATCTATTCGTTCTTTCATAGTCCTGGACGCACGAGTGGTCAGAAACCGGGTTTTTTTACCAAAATCCTGAGTTGTAACCCGCAAATTAGATAAAAAATCCGGTTTCTTTGGTATTGATGCGTCCAGGACTGTTTCAAAAAGTTAGTTCGTAAAAATCCTCAGCTTCGCCCTTTAATTTAAGCGACCGCAACTTCCTCCACGGATAAACCCAACGCCTCCGCCACCTGTTCGGCACTCAAACCCATTCCCAACAACCGGGGAATTGCATCCCTTCTTGCCTGAAATTCAGCTTGTCGTGCTTCCTCAGCTTGCTGTCTTGCTTGTTCTGCACTCTCGGCAATTTCCCGCTGTTCCCTCGCAATCTCTCTCTCCAATTCGGCTCTTTCATCGCCGATCGACAGCAAATTACCTTCCTCATCCCACCAGCGCAGCCACAGCATGGTTTGATTTTGATAACTTCCTTGCCAAAGTCCCAATTCTACGCCTAAAAGTACAATAGGAAAATGACCCCGCTCGTTAAGTTCTAACAGCCGATAATACCCGTCAATCAACCGATAAACTTCTAGCCTGCCGCTGTTAATTTCGTAGATGCCGTAATAGGGAATTCGCATCACCTGTTCGTAAACCCAAAACTTTCCGGGTTTCGTTACCACCCCTTCCTCAGTGCGCGACAAAGGAGTACGTGAAGCGAAGCTATCCCGAAGGGAATCGCGCTCTTCATCGCCATTCCCGCTCGCAAATTCCAAGGCAATTAACGGTGCTATGTGTTCCCGCCACAGCACGTAGGAACGGCGAATTTCACCGTCTAAATGGGGAGGTACATTGGGAACATAAAACCAATCAGGAGCTTCTGCGCCTTTTTCTGCTGGATCGGTTTCTCGCCAGTAAATGCCGCAGTCTTGACCGATCGCATATTGTCCGTCAGGATGCCGCTGCTGCAAAATCAGACCGATCGAATCAGTTAAAATTAAACTTTGCGGGTGCTCCTGGAAATTTTTTACAAAAGTACCATTTGACTCTGGTAATTGAGTGCGATCGGGAAAAGCAGGAGGTAGAACAATGCGGTCAACGCTTTGGGTCATAATTCCCTCCGATATCTTGCTTAATTCATCATATCATCTCTGCTCGAACGATCGCAATTAAATAGGATCGAGCGTGAGGACTTCAGTCCGCATAAAATTCAGAGGACTAAAGTCCTCACTACTAACCTTCTAATTGTTATTTTTTCGGATACTATCTAATCGGTAATTGGGAATAAAACAATAATTTTCGAGTTTTAAGTTAAAAACTATTTAACTTAAAACTCAAAAGTCTTTCACTCAAAACTTTCCTTAAGGTTTCGGTAACGCACCTTCGGGACTAGGAGAAGCAGCGGATTCTGGACTAGGAGAAGCAGCCGATTCTGGACTCGCTTTCTGTGCAGGAGCAGGCGAAGGAGTGCCGCTAGCTAACTGATTAATTTGGTCTTTATAGTTAGGAGGAGCTAACTCAGTAGCTTTATCAAACAGCGTTTTTGCCTCGTCAGTTTTGCCCTGTTCCTTCAGGACGATCGCATGAGCTAAAGTCGGGCGAAAATCTTTCGGATTCGCCTTAGCCGATTCGTCGTAAATCGCGATCGCCTCTGGGTAGCGCTTCTGCACAGCATAAACCTGGCCCAAAATCAACTGCACCGAAGTTACATCAATACTTCCCGGTTTCGCCTGATTCTGCGCCGGAGCAGCCTTCAGCGTATCTTGCAGCAGTCCGATCGCAGCTTCGGGCCGCTGCTGCACCAACAGCAAATTCACCAACCCCTGCAAAGCCTTAATTTCCCCAGGCTTAGACGCTAAAATTGACCTGTAAGCCTGAGCGGCCCCTTCGCGATCGGCCGTGCGTTCCTTAGCCTGAGCCAGCAAAATCCCGTATTCCGTAGTTTCAGGATTCAGCTTGGCCAACTTTTCCAAAGGTGGGATCGCATCCTTAATTTCCCCCACTCCTTGTCCGATCAACTCCAGCCGCACCTGCAAAAGTCCCCGCAGAGCCGTTACATTGTCAGGTTCCCGCTGCAAAACCAATTCGTACCCCCTCACCTGATCTTGCAGCAACTGCGATTGCTTGTCGCTAGATGCCGCCGTCTGAGTTGGCGTTGGAGTCGATCGACTTTGCGCTTGGCTCCCCTTGAGAATACTGTCCAAAATTGGAACCAGAGAAAATCCCACAAAAGCGATGAGCGCAAGCACCACCACCACACTAATCAACCCGCGACGCTTGTTTGTTTTTTCCATAATTCAACTATTCCCAACTTAAAATCTACTATTTTCTAAGAATTAAGGCATCGCCAGGGGGCGTCTGCGATTTAACCAGATCCATGCAACCATAAAAGTTCTTAACTTCAAAGTCCCAATTGACAAACCTGTCTTTTGCTTGCAGCTAATATGGTAACAGACCCGCAACTCCACGCTAGCCAAACAATTTTGGACACTCATACCCGCAGCCCCAAAGACTGCGGTTGGCGTCCAATGAGAGTTTGGTCGAGCTAAAAATTACCAAAAAGATGGCGGATCGGCCCGCTAGGTAATTGGATTAAGTAAAATAGGCAAGCTACTCCAGAGAGATTGGAATGGCGCTTTGGGGATTTTCCTCAAAGCATTGCGAGATATTGCCGGGTTGGATGCTCAGGTATTCAGCACGCTATGTCGGGATATATCCTAGATTGTCCGGGCTTGAAGTATCTGAATATCCTAAATGCTATTAGCCAGCAACGCCAGCTTTTGGCCGATCGACCCGAGCCTGGGGTTAGCAACTCTCAAACTCTTTGCCAGCAAGGATTAGAGCAGCCAGCCCACCCCCGAGCCCTCGTAGCGAAGTTGAAAGTTGGCGTTGACGGGTCAAAACCAAACTTTCCGGCGCAAGCCCCAAGTCTGGTGCTAGTAGTTTTTAAAGCAGTTTCTTCAATTTATTCCTAATTTCCCTCAAGGGATGTGTCTCCGCTGCAAGGAGTTTTTTATGAACCCCTCTCCGAACCGGTCTTCCAAATCGTCCAAATCTACTTCAGCTCGCAAGGCTCAGCCCAGCGAGCCCGCCGTGAATCAGCCCGCAGTTACAGCCTCCGTGCCCGAGACACCAGACGAAAGTCCCCTGTCTTCCCCGCCGGCTCCACCTGTTGACTTCGATCGACCACCAGCGCCAACGGACGCCCCAGCGCCAACGGACGCCCCAGCGCCAACGGACGCCCCAGCGCCAAAGGATACGCTGCAACGCCCGCGCTACAGTTCTGTCCTCGATAAGGACAAAACAAAGCCAAAACACACGCCCAGCGATGCTCCTGCACTCTCGGAGCAAGCTGCGCCTGCTCCAGGGGCCAGTAACACTCCAGCCATTGCAGTCGCACCGCCCCCAACCCCCAAGCCTGCCACTAACGAAAGTCAGGCCGATGATGACATACCCTCCGTCATGCGCCAACATCCCATTCCCCCTCCCAGCGAACCCAGACAGTACCGAGCTGTTGGTTTGGTGCGGGGCCGCTACACCCAATCGGAAGAGCAATTCACCCGGGGTATGCTGATAGCAGCCGACGGAACTGCCATCGATGCAGTTTTGCTGGGTAGAGTTATGAGTTTAGTCAAAAATCACCTGGATCTGGAACAAGAACACCTGTGGGTGGTCTATCCCCGCACCAGGCAAGAAGATGGCAACTTGCACGCCCAGATTATGGGTGTTTGGGAGCCGGAAACCCTCAAGAAATCTCCCGAACCGTCCTCTGACGAGGAAAATCAGGAAGCAGGGGAGATTGAGCAGGGCGGCGAAGCCTCTACCGCATCTTTAGCGCCCTCGGAAGCTGATGTTGAAGATGGCTATTTTTCGATTCGAGGCGAGGTGATTTATCAACAATCGCAAGATGAAGAAAAGTATGTCATCGTCAAAATCAAGCAAGCTCCCCGCAAGAATGACGACAAGATGAAGTTTTTTAAGTTGAAACTCAAGGGGGATTTAGGAACAAAGGCGATCGGCTTTTTTTGGGATTTCCACGTCAAATTAAAAGCTGACAGTCTGATGATTGAGCAGGCTAACAACATTGGCGCCCTGCCGATTAAGAAACGGAAATTCCCCCCAGGAAGCGGCAAGCCCGGTGGCGGCTACAAAGGAGGGGGAAGCAAGCGTCCCTTTACTCCTAGGCCCAGCGGTGACGGTTCTCGTATAGAACGTCCTAACATCAAGTCCGCAGCAGCACCACCGCCTGTCCCCAAGGAACCTCTTCCTAAGCCGGTTAAGAAGCCTAAGCCCTAGGAATAAGGCAATTTGAGATTTGGGATTTGGGATTTGGGATTTGGGATTTGGGATTTTAGGTGAGTGCGTCAGTTTTGGATGCGTGCAGTTATTTACCAGAATTTTTCAATCGAAAATCTAGAATCCTGGACGAACTCGCGAAGATCCCAAACCGGGTTTCTTGACCAAAACTATCGCTTTCAGGCAAAGCCGGCGACAAGAAACCCGGTTTCTCAGACCTTGTGCGTCCACAAATAATCTAAAATCGAAAAATGGAAAATCTAAAATTGTTTATTCGAGCCTGACTTGGGCGCCCCACAAATCTTGCGGGAGAAATACTCTGTCGGTGGGTAGGGGAGTAACTGGGGCCGTGAGAGTAAATTGACCAGCTTCAATTTGCAGCTTCAATTGTGCTGCTACTTGGCGCGAGAGAAACATACTCGCAAGAGGGGCGGCCCGCACTGGTTTGCCCTCGATGAGAATGCGACCTGTTTTTAATTGAGCATAGCTGACTAAACCGAATGTGGGACGCACGCGCCGGGGGATAGAGAAATCTACCACCGGCGCGACTATTTTTTTGTCTGAGACTGCGCAGTTGGCGACGACTCTTTCGTTTAAGACGGGAAAGGGAATGCCGACTCCCAGCATCAGTGATGGGCCGTAGTTTTTGAAGTAGCAGCCGCGCACCCATTTGGAGTTCATCTGTTTGGCGTCGCCGATGAGTGCGAGGGTGGCGGCGGGGCCGATGGGGGTGCGGTTGGGCTGCCGTTTTTGCAGCGGGAAGTGCTGGGTTCCTTCCCAGGTGATGTAGCCCTGAGCGCCTCCTAGGAAGATGCGGGTGCCGATGCCGATGATTTCGAGGTCGGGGTCGTTGAGCAGGGGTGACATGGCTCCAAGGCTCGAATAGACGGCGTTGCCGAGGTTCGGTTGCAGGGGGCCGAGGTAGGTGAACAGCGGGCGATCGCCCCCGTTGACTCCTACAATAAAGTTTTGATAGGCGTTCCGGGGATTGAATAAATAAAACTGGTTGATGGTATCGCGGGTAATCGTGGTTTCAAAGGAGGCGCGGGGGTAGCAGTCTGTAACTTGCCCCAGCGCCCGCAACTGCACGGGTTTGCCGGCGATTAAGTCTTCGATGACCTGTCCGCCGCCCCGTTCCCGGGATTCTTCGCCGTCTTCGGCTACTTGGGTGGCTCCCAAGTACAGGTCTACGGCGCCGAAGCCGGAGTAGGCTAAAACGCCGTCCAGCCAGCACTGCCGGATTTTGATCGGGGGGTCGGTATGGCCGAGATTGATGATGGCGCCGGAGGATTCCATCGGCTCGAAGGTGCCTGCGGTAATCACATCGACTTCTTTTGCGGCTTGGGTAATGCTGGTTTCTTGAACTCTAGTTTTGAGTTCTTCGATTGTCCAGACTGTGGCTTTGCCTTGGCTGATTTTATCGTTGATTTCGTCGATCGATCTCATAAGACTATTTTAGATTTTAGTTTTTAGATTTTAGATTTTAGTTGGGTGGAATGGCTCGGGTAAATGCAGTTTTGGCGATCGGTCTAGATTTAAAATGAAAGGAAGACATTATAACGGATCTGATAATATCATAATAAGACTGAGGCTAAAAAACCCGGTTTCTACGAAAATCTTGGGTTCGACCGCGATAAATATGGTCAGAAACCGGGTTGATGACGATGATTGCATAAGTCCTACATAAATAAATAACATAAGGAGCGAGATCCATGACTCAAGCGATATTAAAACCAGTGACGTTCGATGAATTTATTGACTGGTATCCTGAAAATTCGATAAACCGTTACGAACTGCACAATGGAGCTATTGTTGAGATGCCTAAAGCAACCGGAGAACATTCAGAAGTAGCTGGCTTCCTCTGCCTGAAGCTAGGGATGGAAATCGAGAGGCTGCGGTTGCCCTACTTCGTACCGAAAGAATGCGTTGTCAAAGCTGATAACGAGCTATCTGGTTACGAACCGGATGCGATCGTTTTGGACAGACAAGGGACGAACGGCGAACCGAGATGGAAAAAGCAATCTATCATTACAATGGGTAGTTCTGTCCGGCTAATTGTGGAGGTGGTCAGTACCAATTGGCGGGATGATTACGGCTACAAGTTGGTTGATTACGAAGCTTTGGGTATTTCTGAATACTGGATTGCGGACTATTTGGGACTTGGCGGCAGACGCTATATTGGCAATCCGAAACAACCTACTTTTTTTGTTCACCATTTGGTTGATGGCGAGTATCAAGTTAGTCAGTTTCGGGGGAGCGATAGGATTGTTTCGCCCACATTTCCAGAGTTGAATTTGACTGTGCAACAGATTTTTAGCGCTGGACAAGATGCGGTTTAGAGTGCTAGGATAGAAGATAGAGATTTATAAAAATCGGATCTTAAAATCGCTTCTATAAAAACAAAGTCCGCCTTCGCGGACTCAAAAATAAACTGCTATTTAAGCCAGATTTGGGATGAGTACAAACCTGAATTACTGATTTCCCGGAACTTCATTTGCGTCATTGTCTGCATCATCGGAGATGTCTGGTTTGTGTTCGGGTAACTTTTCTGACCGGCTTTGTGTGACTCCTATAGATTCATATTCTTCGTGGATAGCCGAATCGATTGCGGCCAACCTTTTAGGATTGGCGTCCCACTGGTTGAGAATGTCTTTAATTAGGGCTTCCCTAATCCAAACTTGAGCGACAACGGTGAGGGGAAGGGCTAGCAATAAGCCTAAAAATCCAAAGAAGGTGGCGAAGAATACTTGAGCTATTAATGTTACTGCGGGCAGCAATGATACTTGCTGTGCCATGACGTAGGGAGTGAGGATGTTGCTTTCAAACTGTTGAATGAGGAAGTAAAGGATGAGGACTAAACCGGATTTTAACGGAGTGTCTAAAAGTGCGATCGTCATTGGGGGAATGACGCTCAACCCAGGCCCGATATTGGGGATTAAGTTGAGCAAGCCGGCTAAGACAGCGTGAGCTAATGCTAGGGGAACTTGCAAAACTGACAAACCAATTAAGCTTAACAAAGTGATGACGCTCATGCTAATTAAAGCGCCGATGACCCATCGGCCGAGAGCTATTTCGCATTCATCTAAAATTACATCGATTCGCCGCCGGTAAAAAGAGGGAAATAGTTGTATAAATGCTTTGCGGTAAGAGAGGGGATCTGCTAAGGTCATCAAGGTCAAAACTAAGACTAGCAAAAAGCTCAGGATAACGCCTAATGTGTTGCCGACAAAGGCTCCTGCACCGCCGACGAGTTGGTTGAATAAAGGTTGCAGTTGTCGGATAATGTCGTTAACATCGAGATTGGGCAGTCGCTGGCCGATTTGTCCGGAGAAGCGAGTTTCGATTTGATCTACCCAATCATTTAATCTTGCTATTCCTTGAGGGGCTCTTTGGGTAAGTTGTTGGAATTGCTGGGCAAAGGGCGGTACAATTATCAGGAACAAGCCGACGAAGACGAGGAATAAGAAGCTAATTGAGCAAAGTACGGCGATCGATCTTTTGAACCGGAATTTTTTTTGCAAGTAGCGTGCTAGTCTGTTTAAGGCCGTGGCTAAGACGACGGCGGCAAACAGCAGCAGTAGAGCCTGCCTGATTTGCCACAGGATGTAACAAGATGCGATGAGGGCTAATAAGCCCATCCACTGTCCTAGCTTCATGCGATTTTAGATACTATAGTGGGGAATTGCCGGCGTTGCTTTAGACGCTTTTGAAATCGCGTCTCTACAAGATAGCTTAGATACGCGCGATCGCCTCTTTACAATATACTCCTACAACGCAGCCTGCTCAATTCCCTTTGGCGAACACCTGCTGCGCTGTCAGATTCAATTCTGGGAAAGTTGGGGACTCAATCACCTCAGCCCCTCTAAACAGTTTAACTTGGTATTCCCCATCAATTAGTTGGTAAACCGAAAAAGTTGGTTGCTTGGGATTGCCGATAAACCGTCTCCCGCCCACTCCTAGATAGTCTACAATCCAATATTCTTGGATGCCCATTGACTCGTAAGCCTCTAGTTTGCGGGCATAATCATCCGCCCAGTTGGTGCTAGTTACTTCTACAATTAGCGGGACTGATGAACCCATTGTGATAATTGATGATTTCTCCCACCGCGGCTCGTTTGCAATGGTTTGTTCGTTGAGTACAATGATATCTGGCTCATATCCCGATTCCTCGCGCATGGGTTTGATGACGCATTCTTTGGGGATGAAGTAGGGTAGGTTTAGACGCTCAATCTCAATTCCTACCTTCAGCGCGGTAAAACCGGCTACTTTAGAGTGTTTCCCTGTTGCTTTTGGCATCTCAACAATTTCTCCATTGTGTAGTTCGTAGCGGTGTTCTGAATTTTCAGGATACCAGTCAACGAATTCATCGAAGGTTACTAATTCTGTTATGGTTTGAATCATGGTGAGTGCCTTGAGTTTGGTTTGGATAACTGTACGGGGAAACAGGCAGGAATTGAGTTTTTGGCATAGTCTAAAGACCAAGTGTAGATCGATCGCACTTTTTGATTGCGTCTCTACTGCTGCTGCAATGCCCGCCAGCCGAGGATAGCTGCTACGATCAGGCTGGGGGTAAAGACGGCGATTAGGGCGTTGAGGTCGGTAGAGGGTATGGATAAGCTAGGCCCTGCGTACTTGATGGCTAGGGAAAGGGCGGCGGAGAGGGTGAATACTTTGAGGATGGGGCTGATGTTGGTGTTCATGGAGGTGGTAGTTGGTTGTATAATTAGGCATTGAGATTATTATGCCAAGTCTCTGCCGTTATTGCGATCGGAGATTACAGCTTTTAACAGGAAAGTGACGATGAATGTTGTTTTAAACCCAGAATTAGAACAGTCGATCCAATCTGAGTTAGATACTGGAAAATATAAAAATGTAGAAGCGATGCCCAGAGTAGCGTTAAGGATTTTATCTGAGCGAAATAGTCGCCGAATCATTGCTCGTAAAGTAAATACTTTATTTGCTAAAACGCAAGCGATACCAGGAGTTCAAGAAATTACTGAGGAGGAGATTGCAGTGGAGATTGAAGCTTACCTGGGAGGTTGATGAGGATTGTTTTAAAATGTTTCAGTAGTTTGATGGAGGTTCGCATGATGGCACAGACACTCTTACAGCCACTAGACCAACGGTTCATTCAGTCCGGGATTAGCTGGGAACAGTTCAAGCTAATTGAAAAGGGGTTTTCTGACTCCCCAGGGACGAGGTTGTTTTATTACAAAGGAGAGGTAGAAATCTTGGCAGTTTCAGAAGACCACGAAGCGATAAGCCGCACCCTCACTATTCTTTTGGCTCTTTACTTTGACATCAAAGACATTGAATTTAAACCGACAGGAAGCCTTACTCTAGAAACAGAAGGCGAAGCTTCAGCACAACCTGACGAATCATATCTTATTGGTAGGTCAACTGGAACCCCTCCCCACTTATCAGTAGAGGTTATCTTCACTAGCGGTACTGCCAAAAAATTGCAGCGCTATCGAGTATTGGGAGTTGGTGAAGTCTGGTTCTGGGAGGATGGTGTATTGGCTATGTATCGCTTGGCTGCTGAGGGTTATGAAAAAATTTCTTCAAGTGTTGTTTTGCCAGATTTAGATATTAATTTACTGTGTCGCTGCTTGCTGATGGCTTCGAGTGTGGAAGCGATGAGGGAGTTTAGGAGGGGGATTTCTGGTTAGGGCGGGGGTTTTAGACTATTATGGCCAGTATGTGTGGTGGCCGGGCGGGCGATCGGCTATTTTCTGAGATACTAAGATAATTTGCCAGCATTAAGCATAATTGAAAATGGATCACCAAAATTTAGAGTTAATAGAAAACATTCGCCAGCAATTTGACAATACTCCTTTTCCCAGAATCCCCCTAGAACAATCTCCAAAAGACAACAGTGAATTGCTCTACCTTCATAATCTTGTAAGTGCTTACTACTTCAGAAATAGAAAAGTTATCAATACTTCCGGTAAAGTTGTCCTAGATGCCGGATGTGGCACCGGTTATAAATCCTTGGTTTTAGCTATAGCCAATCCGGGAGCGAAAATAGTAGGCATCGATTTATCAGAAGAATCTGTAAAACTAGCTGAGCAACGTTTGCAATATCATGGGGTTGCCAATGCAGAATTTTATGCTTTGAAGATAGAAGACTTACCAAGTTTAGGGTTACAGTTTGACTATATCAATGCTGACGAAGTTCTGTATCTCTTGCCCGATGCTATTGCTGGATTGCAAGCGATGAAGTCTGTTATGACGCCAGATGGCATCATCCGCACAAACCTTCACAGTTCACATGGTAGAGCCGGAGTATTTCGCGCTCAAGCTGCTTTCAAAGCAATGGGATTAATGGATGGAAGTCCGGGAGAATTGGAGAGAGAAATAGTCCGGGAAACAATGGAAGCCTTGAGAGATGAAATCGGGATCAAGGCGGCAGGGTGGAATGCCGATTTCGCACAGGATGAGGGATGGATTATGGTTAACTATTTATTCGTGGGTGATAAAGGTTGTACCATTCCTGAAGTGTTTGCTATGTTGAGAGGTGCCGATCTAGAGTTTATCAGTATGGTGGCTTGGCGGCGTTGGGAGTTGATGGATTTGTTCAAAGATCCAGAGGATTTGCCTCCGTTTTTGGCGATGAGTCTGCCAGAAGCTTCTGTGGAAGAGCGACTACATTTATTTGACTTGTTACATCCCCTGCACCGTTTGTTTGATTTCTGGTGCGGCAATCCCGATCGAACTCAAGCTTTTGTGCCAGTGGCGGAATGGACGGAGGCTGATTGGGAGTCGGCGCGCGTGCATTTGCATCCTCAACTGAGGACTGCTGAGGCGAGGGAAGATTTGAGCAATTGCATTGCCAGCAAGATGCCGTTTGAAATTAGCCGTTATGTTATTGTGCCTACTTTAGCGCCAGTGACGATCGAAAGTGCGATCGCCGCTTGCCTGCTACCTCTGTGGGAGGGAGTGCAGTCTGTGAACTCCTTGGTGCAGTGGTGGCTCCAGCTCGGAACTCTGCATTATGCTAATCTAGGGCCTGTAACTGAGGACAAGGCCTTTGATGAGGTCAAGGAACTGTTGAGCAGGCTGGAAGCTTTTCTGTACGTGCTTTTGGAGCGATCGGCTTGAGGAAAGTCAAAAAATTTGGCGGGCGGTGATATGAAAGCCCTCAGAAGTGGGTAAGTTAGTCTCACGAGTTAGAAATCAAGCATCCCACGCCTCTAGGAGTAACAACACATGAAAACTGAATTTAAAGCCAAGTTCCTGCAACACATCAATCAGAGAAGAGAAGATAAAGGTTTTACCCTGATTGAACTACTCGTCGTTATCATCATTATCGGTATTTTGTCTGCTATCGCTTTGCCTTCCTTCCTCAGCCAAGCAAACAAAGCCAAGCAGTCTGAAGCCAAACAGTATGTCGCTTCAATGAACAAAGGTCAGCAAGCAGTCTACGCAGAGGATGGCAAGTTTTCTAGCGATACAACTGGGACCTCGTTGGGTCTTGGTATAAAAACCATCACCAATAATTACAGCTATATAATAGGCGGTGGCACGGGAGGAGGATTTGTTAATGCCAATCCAATTGCTACTGCTCTCAAAGGATATGGGGGGAGTGTGGCTTTAATTACGGCTGGAGATGCAAAAACAACTACTAGCATCCTATGCGAAGGCGTAGCAGGTGCTAAGGGTACAGTAGTAGAAGGTATCACTGATTGTGCTCCGGCAAGTATGACTGCTGTTACTAAGTAATTTTTGAGTTGCATCACTCATCCTACTTAATAGTCTTGCATAAGCGGGTAGCAAAAAGCGCTACCCGCTTTAAAATTTAAATAAAAATTCCTTGAATAGTTTATGACTTCTAGTGATTCATTAGTTGCCGGATGGCAGCAGCAAGCCGATCAATATATTTTTTCAGACAACTATTATCAAGCAGCGAAACTTTACGAAGAGGCGATTTTACAAGAGCCTAATGTTAACTCCTACTACTGGCACTTAGGTCTGATTTTTCTATTGCAGGGCCAAGAAAGTGAAGCTCAGACAACATGGCTCGTGGCAATGGCAAATGGAGAGCCAGAAGACATAGAAAAGTGGACAGAAGAACTGATAGAGGTATTGGAAACAGAAGCAGAGCGACGACGATTACAGGGAACAAAGGAACAAGACTATTGCATAGCATGGGCAATCCGGCAGCATATACGGGAAATTAACCCAGAAGGAGTTAATAACTTGTTACATTTAATCGGGCTGTCCACTTTGCTCAAAACATACCAGGGAGAAATGTTGCATGAGCTGAATATCCTTGAACTGCTCAAGTCGGAAGTAGTAGAAGTGGATACTGAGCTATTAATACAAGTCCTGAAAAATGTTTTAGATTTGGCACCGTTTCACCCTTCATATTTCGATTTTGCCGAAACAGCTCTGGTGTATGTTAAAGACGATACATCAATTTTAGAAGAGTTAATACTCCCATTTGTCTATAAGCTTGGTTACTCATTTAAGCGATTTGATTTGGCTGCCAGTTTTACCGAACTAGGTTTAAAGTTTCTTCCTAAACATCTAGAACTTTTATCGGTGTTGGCTTCTTTTTATCAAGATAGCCATGAATATACGAAGGGAATAGAAACGGCTAAATTATACTTTTCACTTGAAGATAAGTTAGTAAATAAAATTTATGCTAACTTGCTAATTATGCGCGGCTTGATGGGTGCCGGTGGCTACTGGAATGAATTTTGCTTAGCTTTTGAATTGCAGAAGTCCATGCTAGCTTCTTTGATCGAAGAACAAAATATTAATAAGCTATATATTAATGAGCTATCGGAGACATCAGCGCTGCGATTATTTATATCGGTTTTTTTCTTTCCTTATTTTCAAGATCGACTTGAGGAAAATTTAAAAATTCGCAGTCAAGTAGCTCGATTAGTACAGTCAAAAATCGAAACATCTCTGAAAGAAAAGGTAGATCGGTGTCGCCAGTGGAATTCTAGGTTAATCAAAACAGATGTTTCTACAAGGCGTTTGAAAATTGGATATATCTCCCACTGCCTGTGGACTCATTCTGTAGGTTGGTTAGCACGATGGGTATTTCAGTACCACGATCGAGAGCGTTTTGAGATTAATGGTTACTTTATGAGCTATTTAGGGAGTTATAATCCATTACAAGAATGGTTTGTGGGTCAGGTTTCTAAGGCTTGCAAATTAGGACTCAGTGGTCAAGAAGCTGCTGAAAAAATTTATGAAGATGAAATTGACATCTTGATAGATCTCGATAGTTTAACGCTGAATACCACTTGCGAGGCAATAGCAATGAAACCAGCACCAATACAAGTAACTTGGTTAGGTTGGGATGCCTCCGAGATTCCTGCTGTTGATTATTTTATTGCAGATCCTTATGTTTTACCGGAATCTGCCCAGGATTACTATACAGAAAAAATCTGGCGTTTGCCTCAAACCTATATAGCTGTAGATGGTTTTGAGGTAAGTGTACCTAATCTCCGGCGCGATCAATTGGATATTCCTACTGATGCTGTTATTTATCTTACTGCTCAGAGGGGGTACAAATATCACCCCGATACAGCAAGGCTGCAAATGCAAATTATTAAAGGAGTTCCCAATAGCTATTTTTTAGTGAAAGGAGTAGCCGATCAAGAATCTCTAAAAAACTTCTTTCTTCAAATTGCAGAATCTGAGGGAGTAAGGGCAGAACGTCTAAGATTTTTACCCTCTGCTCCTTCAGAGCAAGTCCACCGCGCTAATTTAGGCATAGCTGACGTAGTATTAGATACTTACCCCTACAACGGAGCTACAACTACAATGGAGACGCTGTGGATGGGTGTTCCTATAGTAACCCGCGTAGGGCAGCAATTTGCTAGCCGCAACAGCTACACCATGATGATGAATGCTGGTATTTCCGAAGGGATTGCTTGGACTGATGAAGAGTATGTAGAATGGGGTATTCGGTTAGGGAAAGATCCTGTTTTGCGGCAGCAAATATCCTGGAAACTGCGACAGTCACGACAAACGGCTCCGCTGTGGAATGCTAAGCAGTTTACGCGAGAGATGGAAAAAGCTTACGAGCAGATGTGGCAGATATATGTGGACAAAAATCGTTAATTACCTGAACATAAATTTGTCAGCTATAGCAATCCTATTTCAGTTATGAAGCTAGGGTTCAGCAAGAAAATACGGCACGATTTTCACATTAAAACTTAGGACTGCTATATGACAAGTTAAGATTAAAATTATCCTACATAATATGACCTAGTATGAAAACTCTTAGTGAGATCAAAACTACCCTGAAAAATCTATTGCCCGATCTGCAAAAGCGCTATAGCATCGTATATTTAGGCATATTTGGCTCCTATGTGCGCGGTTAAATCGCCAATGCCAGGAATTATGGAGCGCGACTACATTTTGTTGTTGAAGCCAGTTATGTAAACTCTCAAACCCTTGAATATTGTTAGTTTAGTCTAAGGGGCGGGCCAACTTCACCGATTTCTGATGTCCTTGAACAACACTTTCTGCTGTTACAGAACCATTTGTACGAAACTTTCCTTGTTTCTTTAGATTCACTTTGCTAGCGATCGCCTGATGATCGGCTCGATCGCCTGATTGTCGCTACGATCAAATCAATGGCGTGGCGATCGACTAACTCATTCTTTTAAGATACAAGGGGCGGGTTCACCAGCAATAATTGCCCATAATAGACAATATAGTAAACCCGCCCCCGCGCATATAAGTCCGATGCTACCGGATTTGATACAATTTGTGGAACACCTTGTTGCACAAATACATTTGAGTAGTTGAAGCGGAATTAAATGCGATATCACCGGAAACAGAGGATTGAATTTTATATTTTTAACCTGTCTAATTTAAATAAGGCTATCTTCTCTGCTTTTGCATGAGCGATCGCCTCTTTATTCTCATGCTCTAATCCAATTTTCCCATGAAGCCGGGGGATTAAAGCTTCCCACTGGATTTCACTTAACTGTCCAATTAGTGAAATTTCCGGCCCCTCAGAAACATCTAAATCTTCTTCCATCAAAAGGTTCATCGCAACGCTGGATAAAAGCAGGTGGGCATCTTCTTCAGAAATGTTGCTGTTGTCTATTAGGAGAGTTATTTTACTTTTTTCTGGGTGAGTTGCGATCGCAATCAGGACAGCACCCAATTGCTCATACAGTGATTCTTCTGATTGACTCCAATCTGGAAATATAAGCAGGTTAACTTCTCTTAACCCCAAATTTTTAGTGAGAGCATTTGCCTGGTAGTTGCTAAAGAACTGTTGGAATAGCGCATCCATTTGAGCCGAGTAAGAGCGGCTGTCTAAAAATCTAGGCTTTCTCTGCATTTTTTCCTTGATTTGCTCACTCGTTTTTCCCCGCAACTGTGAGTTAAGTGCCAAAGCAACTGCTAGCTGAATATAGGCTTCTTCGCTATTAGCGATTAAGTTAGTTACTTCGAGTTCTCGTAACAGCGAAGCTCCCAGGCGATAACGAGCAGATTCTCCTTCCTTGACAACCGTTGCCAAACCAGCCTCCAACGGATCGATCAGCGAAGCCATGCCAGAGGAGGGGTAAGAATCTAAATATATATCAGCATTTTTTAAACATTCCTTAATATCAGCACGATTCGGTAATGGCTCAAGGAATCTTAACTGATTTTCATTTAAACCGTGCTTCCCTAGCACCTGCAAAAAACGGTCTTTAAACGCTTTTTCTGAAGAGTTAAGTTTACTGTGATGATTCAAGAAATATAACACGAGAATAGAGTTAGGCACCCTAGCAAGGATTTGCGCCCAAGCTGCTTGTACTTCTGGAAGAATTTTGTCAAAATTAACCCCCGAAATGTAAACTACAGCATTCTGAGCAATTCCTAAACTTTCTCGGCTAATACTTGTTGTCACTAGGAGTTGCTCTTCAGTGGCAAAATCGAAGCACTGAGACGGCCCTTCCACCATCACTAATGTCTCTGTATAGTGTTCTTGAGCGCAATTTTCTACCTCAGTCAGTTTACCTGAGATAAAGTAATCAACATTACTCATACCAGTAGTCGCAGTTGAGTTCATGCCGACTACTTGAACTCGTGCCAAACGATGCAAGGAAAGCAATGTAATTAAATTGGTTTGTGATGTTATATCGGAAGCAATGAAAATGAGATCGAGGTCGTCATCGCGGATAGTCTTCACCTGATTATACAGGTCTTCAGGAAGTTGTACTGCAGCATCAGCATGGCCTGAACAGTACCTTTCAATCCGGTGTCCACTAGCTTGGGTAGAATAGAGAATTATTTCAAATAAATCTCTATTTAAGTGTTTATAAACTGACAAAGTGGCAAATGTCTCTGGATTCGGCTCAAAGTTAGTCACAATAATACCCAAGCGGATTTTACTCCTAGCTGGTATTCGTTCGGGAAAATCATACTCTAGTTGATACCCCTGGGTCGTCAAAGAAAATTCCATGATTTCTGCTCGTTTTTTGTAAATTTCCTTCAAATTTTCTGGACTAAAATCCATAAAAAACTTGACATTCAGGGTTAAAAGGAGAGCTAGTTCTTGGGAATTTGTTGCCGTGGGGTTGCTAAAAATGTAGGTGTGGAGAGTATTGATTACTTTTCGCAAGTGGTGAGAATATTCCTCTGATTCACCCATTTCTTTAAAGAAAATGGGAGATTCTAAGAGAAATTTTATATAATTGTTAAGTAGCCACTGGGGAATTCGGGAGAGGTCATACTGCAACGGTAACTGATGGGGATAGATGTATAGCATCGCTACCAGTAAATTCTGAATAGCTTTTGTCTCATTCAATTCAGTAGACATATTTACCATTAACTCCTGTACAAAACTTTTTTCTTTCTTTGTGATAGCTTGGCCAATCGTGCAAGAAGAGAGAATTCTTATTATAATATCCTGCTGGGGGATATCCTCCAGTTCCTCCCTAGTTAAATTCAACCACACATTAGCCATTTTACTTCGCAAGTATGATGAATCTCCACTAAAAACAATTTTTTGAATGAATTCATCTACTTGAGGGTCACGGCTGATAGACAAAGGATGCCTTAAAGGAAATTCTAGGGTCTGTACCAGCGTATTAGCTAATAAGCTGTCCACAGTGATTGTATTTGTAGAATCAGGATTATCAAATCCTATATTAGAAACTAAATTAATTTCAGGAATAATTGTGAAACCATTTTGTAGCCAGCAAGCTAATTTCCAGCGAAAAGCCCAGGAATTAATGTACCCATCATAAGTAGCCTGAAATGTTTGTGTCCACCGTTCTGCCACTTGATAATCTTGTAAAAATTCTGCTAGCCAGTTCCGATCTCTACATTCTGGCCATTGCTTCATTTCAAAGTCAAAGTGTTGCCAAGCACGCCTCCAAGTGGCCCATCCCCAGCAGTCGATGTAGCGAGTGAAATAGTAACTATCATTATTTGGTTTCCATCCAAATAAAAAATTTGTGCCTGCTATCACCATAATTTGCGGGTTGTGGCGGTAGTATTCGAGGAGTTCCTCGCAAAATCGAAAAAATGTTGCGTCTGGCAAACAGTCATCTTCGAGAATGATAGCTTCTTCTACTGTTTCAAATACCCAATCTAAGCCGCTCGCCACGCGATGCTTCAAGCCGAGGTTTACGTCAGAGTAATTTTTCAAGACTTCGCAATCCCAATCTACGCCCTCAATAATTTGACGGGTAGCTTCACACTTCTCCGATTCACCCAATTTATCTGGGCGTGGACCATCAGCAATTACCAATAGTTTAGGAGGTTTGACTTTGCTAATTGCTTCAAATACCTTTGCAGTGGTATCAGGGCGCTTAAATATAATTAAGCATACAGGAGTTTTTAACTGCCAGTCGGTCATGGGCAACTCTCATCATTATTTAACTTTACTCGGTTTCTGCTGCGGTTTCTATTCAACTATTATTGGCGGAAATAGCAGGAATTGCTATCCCTCTAATAGTGCTTTGAATAGAAACTTCTGGCAAAAGTGGTGAAACTTCTTTTGCTATTTCTCTTAGAGTCTGAAGATAGGGACCATAAATATCTCGAAAAATGACTCGATCGCTAAATCGTTTTACTTTAAAAGCTGGGTTAAGACCAAAAAGCTCAAACTCCTGCTTGTAATGATTAAACCCGTGAAAGTGGAAAAATATGAGAGGTTTCTCATCTATCCACACCCGATTTCCCTCACCATAAATTTGGTAATTGTTAGTATTCCAATGAGCTACGTTGGCTCCCTTGTGTTGCAAGACTACCACGCCCGGAAAACGAGTTGGCCAGTCATCTAAGTATTTTTGGTCGGCAAAGCGATCGCCTTCTGGTCGATCGTAACACCATTCAATACATCGTTCCCGCCACCATTGCAGACAGCTTAAACCATTTTCGTCGCGTCGAAACGACTCCCACCCCACATTGTAAGTTCCAAATACTTTTAAGTCGAGGCGTTCTGGTGAGAAACGGTGTTCAATAATTCCGACCGATTGCTTACCCAGTTCTTCATAAATTGGTTCTACACTAGAATAAAAGAAAAGGTCGGAGTCAAGATAAGTGATTAAATCGACTTCGGGGTAATTTCTGAAGATGAATAAGGGTAAAGACGGAGTACAGGTGAAGTAATATTCAACCAGGGTGCGGTTTTGCTTGGCAGCGATCAGGGCTTCATCCCCCCGCTCAAATTCTTCGAGAGCTATCAAGTGGATATCTGGTAGAGCCAACTCAGAAAGAACGTCATAACAAGTTTTGCTTAAGCACAACACCCACCATTTAAATTCGGGACAATGCTGCTTCAATGAGCGATAAAGTGCCAGTCCTCTTGGCAGATAGCGATGGTCGAAATAACTGCAATAGTAGTACATTAGGCTTTTTCCGCTATTTTTTGATACCACACAGTAATCTTTTTACTCACCTGCTGAACCTGCTCATCGCTTAATTGAGGATACATCGGTAAGCTCAAAATCTCCCGTCCTATTTGTTCTGTCACTTCTAGTCCCATGCCAGCGACCGCTACCCTCCCCTGATAAGCAGGTTGTAAGTGAACTGGCAATGGGTAGTGAATCAAAGTGCCAATTGAATTATCTTTCAAAAAGGCTCTGAGGTCATCCCTCTCTTTGTCACGCACAACATATTGATGGTATACATGATCGATATTCCCAGATTTTTGGGGCCGTTTCAGAGGGGTATTGAAAAGCAAAGTATCATAGATGTGGTTAGCAACTTGCTGCCTCCGGTAATTCTCTTCATCAAGGTGCGCTAGCTTCACGCGCAAAATCGCTGCTTGCAGCTCATCTAAGCGGGTATTCATGCCGGGAATATCGCTGATATAGCGCTCACGCCAGCCATATTGTTGTAAACTCCGCACTTTTTCTGCTAATGGAGCATGATTCGTGACGACAGCACCGCCATCTCCCAAAGCTCCCAGGTTTTTTGTTGGGTAGAAACTAAAAGTCCCTAAGTCTCCCCAGATGCCTGTTTTGCGCCCCTCAATTGTTGCGCCGTGAGATTGAGCGCAGTCTTCAATCACATACAACTCGTGGCGGCGGGCAATCTCTACAATTGCTGGCATATCCGCTGGATGGCCGTAGAGGTGAACGGGGATAATAGCTTTAAGATTACCCAGAGATGAGTTTTGGCGCGTTTGCGCGATCGCTTCCTCTAAATAATTCGCATCCATTGTGAAAGTAACTGGGTCAACGTCCACGAGTACAGGCGTCGCCCCCGTTAATTCTATCGCTGCAACTGTTGCTACCGCAGTATGAGATACTGTAATCACAGCATCCCCGCTGCCAATGCCACAGGCACGCAGCGCTATTTCTAGAGCATCTGTGCCGTTAGCAACTCCTATGCAATGACTCGCGCTAATATAAGCAGCGAATTCTTGCTCGAAAGCTTCAACTTCTCGACCGAGAATGTACCACCCGCTGTCTAGCACTCGGTGAATCGCTGCATCAATTTCCGCCTTGTGAGCCTGGTAATTAGCTTTGGGATTGGATTGGAAAATGACGGTTTCGTTGACCATAATTCATAAATAATGCGGTAGATTTTCCCGATAAAAAGCGATCGTCCGGCTTAGTCCTTCTAGTAAAGAAACTTTGGGTTTCCATCCCAACAGTTCGCGAATCAATCTATCGTCTGCATAGTAATCCCCGATATCAATCAGTTTGCGTTCCGCTGGAAAAGAACGAACTGTGAATTCTCCGCCCCCATTGGCTTTAATCAACAATTCTGCTGTATCCTTCAGGCTAATCACGCAATCGCCGCCCAGATTAAAAGCTTGCCCTTTGGCTTCCTCACTAGCCGCTACTATTAGCATGGCATCTACAGCATCATCTACATAGGTAAAATCTCGCAATTGCTCACCTCCCCAAACTTCAAAAGGTTTGCTTTCAACTAGCAAGCGAATCCAGATGCCTAAGAAGGTTTGACGAGCATCTTTTACTCGCATCCGGGAACCGTAGGTGTTGGTTAACCGCAGAGCGCAGGAGCGAATGCCGTAAACATTGTTATAAAGAATATGATACCATTCTCCAGCCATTTTATTGATGCCATTGACATCTACGGGGCGCAGTAGGTGCTTTTCATCTACGGGCAAATAATCAGGCTTGCCGTAAAGCTGCCTGGTACTGGCAAAAACTACCTGAATATCGGGGTTATATTTGCGGCAAGCTTCTAAAATGGACAGTTGCGCTCGGCAGTTAATCTCCAAGTCAGTATAGGGGTCGTGCATCGAATCCAAATGGCTGGTTTGCCCAGCTAAGTTGAATAAATAATCTTGCCCTTGCACTAAATAGCGCATACTGTATTCATCGCGAACATCGGAGATATTGACTTTTATTTTGTCTTCAATACCAGCGATGTTGAAGATATTGCCACCGTATTCAGGGATAAGGCTATCTACCACCAACACTTCCGCCCCTATTCCTACCAAACGTCTGGCTAGATTACTGCCAATAAAACCTAATCCACCCGTGATCAAAACCTTCCGTTCTTTAAAAAATGCGTCAATCATTTTGCTGTGCCTCGCGGACGAAACAAAAACCCTCTACCTTCTCCAGGCTCCGGTGCTCCTGGCACTGGAAACCCCTCTGCAATTATAAATTCCCGCACTAATTCCATTTTCCCCCTATTCATGTAATTCAAAAACTCTCCTCGATTCAAAAACCAACCCAAATATTCTGTTCCGTATCCATATTGATAGGGTCTTTGTAAGACGACAAAAGAAGCTGCTTTGTGGACAATTGGGAGACGAGTTATGTAAAGATATGAACGGCTCACCGCCTCTAACTGACTTAGGACTCTCTGCCAATTTTCAGAGTATTGCAGAGATGAACTTGCCACGACTAAATCGTAACTTTGTTTGAAGCACTCGCTCTCATCCTCATAAAACCTGGCTTCTGGCAAAAGTTCACGACCCGCTTCGCAAAGCACAGACACCTCTTTGCAGTGATAGTCAATTTTTACATCAGGCAATAAAGCTTTACTGAGTAGGTAATACTCTCCTAGACCCCCTCCCCAATCGAGTATAGAAATGCGCTCCTTTCTCTGAGCCGTCAAAGCTAACACATAGGCATAAGCCATGTAGGTGTTGTGAGTTCCATAGTTGTTTGCTACAGGTTGAGCCATCTGAAGCAATTCCCGAAATTTTGACCAATTTGCTTTGCGGATTTCTAAAATACTTTCTACATTCCAAC
The DNA here is from genome assembly GCF_036705795.1 of Microcoleus sp. ARI1-B5. NCBI lineage: Bacteria > Bacillati > Cyanobacteriota > Cyanophyceae > Oscillatoriales > Microcoleaceae > Microcoleus > Microcoleus sp. ARI1-B5. Next base: position 57,877 of record NZ_JAUBVK010000026.1, on the reverse strand, counting down.
CCTTAACTTTTAAATTGTTTTTAGCCCATTTTTCTGGAATATACTCCCATTCAGGAAGTGAATAACATTGGCGTTGTTGCTCTAGGATTTCTTCAACAAAAATTCTTTCATTTTCTGTCAGGGGTTGCTCTTTAATAGCGCTGGAAACTAACTTTTGAGAAATCTTCGCTAGTTCAGATAAGTAAATATTTTGCAAATGCTCTACAGGCAAATTCAGCAACACATCTGCTATTTGCCTGCGACTTTTTTGCATACCCGCAATTGTTGAATCACTATCTAAAGATGTTCGCGTTTGTTCCACATAATTGGAGATTTTAGCAGCAATTTTTTCTATTTCAATTAATCTATTAGCTATTTCATTTCGAGATTCACGCTGTGGCAGGGAATAAGTTCCCCCTGTTGAAGTGGCGAATTCTCCTTTAGTTAAAGTGACAAAAACTGAAATTATTTCTTGAGGTTTTAGAGTATGAATATCCAATATTCCTGCACTAGCCGGAATAGAAAGCCTCCAATCACACTCTAATACTGTAAAGCCCGCTTCTTTACTCAAAAAGCGCAAACCCTCTGGTGAATAACGCCAGTAGTCACGAGGAGATGGATGGTAGGGGAATAAAAATACAGTTGAGATTACTAATAAACCATTGGGCTTCATTATTTCGTAAAAAGCACGAAATACCTCAAGGGGATTTTCTATGTGTTCAATGACATTGAGGCAGACAGCCGTCCCGAAGAAATTGATGTATTTTTTAGGTAGAGCCTCTATTCCGGGATCGCCCTTTTCAGGATTTAAAATTAAATAACTTGGATCTATATGGTCAAAAGGTCTTTGCCTCAAACCGACATATCTAGCAGACTGGTCTCCTGTTTTAATCGTTAAGTCATAATCAGCAATCGTAGGTTTTTCCAGTCCACCTAAATCTACAAAAGGTTTTCTGAGTCCATATTTTTGTACTTGTTCTGTTACTAGCTTGATATCATCCCAAAACATTTTTTGTTTCCTTGTTTAACGTAATAACTACCATCTCTTAGCACTACTAATTTAAAACTTTATTTATCATAGGATTATTTAATCAAAAAATGCTAGTTCGTTTTTCGGGAAATTTTCACGCTTTATTTCACTATTCAGGAACATTTCATAAATTTTTCCTATTTTAAAAAAATAATTAATTTCTAGTTGATCTGCGGATAAATTAAGCAACAGTTCTGCAAATTGTTGACGTGCTTGCTGAAGGTTATTAATCGAAATTTGAGTAGGTTCTTGCCGATACGCTTTTACGCAGTTATAAATATTATCTATTACATTTGATAGTTCTGTCGCCAGTGAAGGAAAAGCGACATAATTTTCATAAAAAGATTGCGAATCGGTCGCGATGTCACCAATGCTGCCATCGCTCTGAATTTGATGAGCCTCATATCCATTTTCACTCAGTACGTCAAAAGTATCTTTAGCTTTACGGCTCAAACCCTCTAACATTTTTTGAGAAATTTCAAACTGGATAAAATGAATTGCTTTTCTTTTGAGAAGTTCTACTGCTCCTTTTAAAACATCACTTTCAGCTCCTTCTACATCTATTTTTAAATAATGAATAGTTTCTATTTTGTTTTGCTGACAAAAGCGATCGAGAGTCATTGCTTCAACTATTTCTGTATGAACAATAGGTACATAGGCTGCGTGATTTTCAGGATCAATCATTTTGGGAAAACCCAGGCTATTCCAAGATGAGTATTCTTCTGGGAATTCATTGAATTCTATTTGCTTATTTTCCGAGAAAATAGCTTTTTGAAAAGCATAGATATTAGAGCAATTAAATTCTTGAAAGCGACGCAATAATTGCCTGAACGTACTTGAAGTAGGTTCAAATGAGTACACTTTCCCAGAACTGCCAACAAGTTGACTTAGAAAAATTGAATAGTTGCCAATATTTGCTCCTACATCAAACACAGTCATGCCTGAAGAAACAAGCCTTTTTACTAGCAATTGCTCCTTGATTTCTGTAGAGAAAGAAAAGCTGCTTTGCTCTAGGTCATTCATAGGATTTACACCTAACTAGCACTATTAGCCTCAAAAGCAGAAACCTAGCGTTCGCCCCTACTTGCACTACTTCTTCCCCTCACCCTGCGAGTTCAACTGCCGCAACAACCCCTGATAATCCGCTCTCTCAGGATGCAACCTCACCAACTTCTCCAGAGGTTCGATCGCCCCCTTTCCATTCTTCATTTCCAACCGCACATTTACCAACCCTTCCAAAGCCGTCTGATTTTCCGGCTCCCGCTTTAACACTAACTCATATCCCCGCTCCTTGGCCGCCAATTCCGACTCTTGAGCCACCGCCACATTAGCAGGTTGCTGCTGAGCCGGAGGACGACTAAATAGTTTACCAAGACCAAACACGGTCGAGCCAGCAAACGATACCATTGACACTAGCACCAATATTTGCTGTATCCGCTTAGACCGCTGCATCCGCTGCACGCGGACTTTTCCATATTGTTTTTCAAGCTGAGCGTCATCCATTGCCAATCTCTTATCCTCCTGACTTCCTAGTCACCTCTCCTTATAATGCCCAACTTTGCTCGCAAATCGATCGCCCTTCGCCATTTAAAATTTTTGCTTAAAACTAGGAACCATATTAAATGATATTTGTCAAGCAAATTCAACCAATTGTTGGGTTCAGAAGCGGGCCGAGCTTGTAACAATTATAGTCCTAGACGCACGGGTGGTCAGAAACCGGGTTTTTTTACGAGAATACTTCACTGCGATCGGCAGATTCGGTAAAAAACCCGGTTTCTTTGGTCGGAGTGGGTCCTGGACTGAATTATCCTATAATTTTGCAAAGACGCGCCCGGACGCAGTACCGCAAATACCGAGTCCAGACGACTTCTCCAATGTTGTCAACCCAACACAGGGAGCAATACAATTATGCCAAATAATCCAAACTGGTTGCGTTACGATCCAGACGAAGATAAGTCTCGGCATGGAGCGGCCGACGAAGCTTGTTGCTATGAGATGCAAAGAAAATATGGTTGGAAACTAATTGACATTGAGGAGACTGATATAAATGGTCTAGAAGTCGATTGTGTTTTCCGAGGCAAAACAGAGTTTCCTAAATCATTCTACGACACAGAAAGTGAGGACGACGATGCATAAATACATTATTTTCAGAGCAGAACCTAGAACTCCTGGGTGGAAAGATAGAAAACTACAGCACACTCAATCATTGACTCGCATTCTAGCTGAACACTTTGACTCTTCTGATGGCCCAATTCCTGAAGTTGGCTATCGTCCCCCAGAGTTTGTTCGTGTGGAAACAGAACACGATCCAGATAGACACGGTTACAGCACTCATTATCGCACAGGCGATTGGGAAGTTGCGCGGGTTGAGACTTATACTCCCGATATTCCGATCGGGGAATTTGATATGGTAGTAATCTGCTATTGCCAATATTCGCCAATTGATGCTCCCCTCAAACCCATGCCAGAACGTCAAGTTTCTGTCGATTCCTTTCGAGGAGACAAGGAAGCTTATCAACGTTGGTTAGAGTCTCAAAAAGGCAAAGAATACACTGAAGTTTAGGAGTTCCAGCTCTTATAGGGACACGATCCAGGGTAACTGCCTACGGGGAGCGATCGCGATCGGGGTGTACTTCATCAACAACGTTGGATCGTTGCTAGATACCCGACTTGTTTAAGAAGTAGGGGATATGTATTATCTATTTTTGACTACAAATCCCGATCGATCGCCCTTTTGAATTCCTTAACTGCCTCAACATGACTGGTCATATTAACACACCTGACAAGTAAATCAATATCGAGTTCTGGGAGCAATTGAGAACTCCCAATCTGTTCGTATCCTTCCTGTCCCAGAGCATACAGAGACAGTCGGCTGTTTTCCCAAAACCAGACTTCGGGGATTTGCAGGCGTTTGTAAGCCTCCAGCTTATCAATTCCGCCGCTAGTGACGACTACTTCAATAGCCAAATCTGGACGTTCTCTGTCAGCACCCAATTCGTAAGATTTGTCTGCTTCACACTTCACTCGTTCCGATTCATTTTCTAAAGTCAACGAACCCGTTGGAGTGAAATCGATTCCTGCTTTCAGTAAATATGTTTCCAGTAAAGCACCAATTCGTTCTTTCCCTATTTCCTGTTTTCTTCCAGGCATTCTCTGAATCTCCAGTATCCCATCTAAAAATGACAGCCGAACTCCGGGAATATCCAGCATCGGTTCTAAGGTTTTGAATTGTTCCCAGCTTAATCCGGGAAATAGCAACTGCCGATCTAATTTGTCTTCTAATGTTGTTGCAGTCATGGATATCGCTCCTTTATTCCTAATGTAAAATCTAAAATCGATCGCTCTCGCTCCTTGATTCCCAATTCTAAAATCTAAAATCTAAAATCTAAAATCTAAAATCGATCGACCTTCAAATGGCATCAGGATCGATACCCTGACCGATCAAGTATGCCATTAGGCGATCGGCCCGCTGGCGTTCCTCATCGGCCCGTTGGCGTTCCTCATCGGCCCGCTGGCGTTCCTCATCGGCCCGCTGTTGTTCCTCATCGGCCCGCTGTTGTTCCTGTTCCACCCGTTCGGCACCCCAAAGCAACAAATTGCCATTCTCATCCCACCAGCGCAACCAATAACCCCTTCTCTGAGATTTTTCACCTTCCCAAACCCCCAGAAATAAACCCATTGATTCTATCCAAAATCGCTGATTAGCATCCGGTTCTTGCAGTTCGTACTCTCCCGATTCAGATAGTTTGTACACTTCCAAAACTCCCGATTTTGGCTCAAAAATTACATAAACTGGTACTTGTAAAATTCGCTCGTAAAACCGCCACTTGCCGTAAGGATATGTCGGTTTATTTGAATATTCACTGCCGTCCATATCCGATAAAAATTCCATCACTACTGCCGGAACTTCTCCCTCAGCAGTGCGCGTGTAACTGCGGCGAACTTCTCCTGGTTCTGGTGGCAATACCGAGGGAACGTACACCCAATCTGGTGCTTTTACTACTGTTTTGTCGTTGACTTTCGCACAGAGTCCAAAATTGGAAGCTATCAGCATTGAAGCTAGGATAAATCCTGCCAGATCCAAGGCTTCTCGCAGGGCGGCGGCTAAAAGTGGTTGGTCGATGTTTTCCACGGGCTCGTCGGGTAATTTAAAGTCGTCTGGCAATTTTTCCCAAGTGATAGTATACTTGGTTTTGGTTTCGGGCGGTTTCGATAATGTTTGGGTCATTGGTTTTTGTTGTTTCGGCTAAAAGGTTTTTTCAATAGCATCTGCACAAAATATTTAATACCGGGTTGCGCACTGCGCACCGAACCCAACTAGAGTAACTCGCGAATCTTGCAATAATTACGGTGATTCAATGATACCATATTTTAAGGATTATTTTCGGGAGCAACTAATTCTGCTGACCTTGCAGTTTGAGAAGGAATAACAGGCAATTTTTCTTTTTTGTGCAAGCTGGGAAATTTGGGCTCTACTGATTGATTTCCCGCAGTTTTACTCGCATTTACTTTCTCAGAAAGGGGCGCTAATGTTTGAGCGACTTTAACTTGCTGCCGCAGTTGTTCGGTCGAACCCAACAAGCCTCCCAGTCCGTTAAACAACCTGCGAATGTTGTTGCGGAAAGCCGGATCTCCTGTCAATTCATCCACGTCGGAAGTGATTTTCTGCACGTTCTGAAATGTAGCTCGTGCTGAATCTAGAGTTTGCTGGAGTAAGAGCAAAGTGGCGGGATTGTTTACTTGGCTGGATAAATCTCGCAAATTACCAGAAGCTTGGGCCGCATTTGCTGATAAAACTTCTAAATTGTTCAGCAATTGTCCTTGGTTGATTCGATTAATTGTCGGACTTAAACTGCTGACAGCTACCCTCAGTTCCTGACTGCTTTGATTGATGTTATTCAGGGTTGAGACTAAACTGGCGCGGTTGGTTGCTACTAAAGAATTGAGTTGGTTGGCTGTTAAGGTAATTTGATTGGCTGCTTGAGTTACTGAATTAGCAGAATTTATAGCGGCTGCCGATACGGCTTTTGTGGAAGTGTCCGCCGTGGCGGCTACTTTAGAAACATCTGCGGCGACTCCTGATATTTCCCCTTTTAGCGATTGATTTAAACTGCTCGCTTCTCCTTTTAATGATTGATTTAAACTTGCCACTTCACCCTTTAAAGATTGATTCAAACTGTTGGCTTCTCCTTTTAATGATTGATTTAAACTGGCTAATTCGGTTTTTACTGATTGACTTAAGTTGCCAACATCTCCCCTGACTGATTGATTCAAATTTTTGATTTCGGCTTGGGCTGTTTGAGTTAAAGCCGATAAATCTTGAGTGAGTTTAGCTGCACCTTTGGCTGTGTTGGCTGTATTCTCGGAAATTGATTTAATATTGTTGAACAGGGCGGGGTCAGTGTATAAATTAGCTAGGCGGACTGTGGAGCGAATTAGTTCGTCGATACTGACTCCTGCTTGACCTTTTAAGCGGGAATTTTTGCAGATAATTTCAGGGGGACAGTCGGCACTAATGGGATTGGCGGTAAGTAACGATTCTGGCAAAATTGAGTTGGGGGTAATGTCGATCGACGATTCGCCAATTAAACCCGATTTATTCGCTTCGATCGCCACATCCCGGGGCATCACTAAAGTACCGGGGGCTATCTCCAGCATCACGTCTACGCCGTTGGCGCTGGCTTTGAGGGCGGTAATTTTACCGACGGCGACGCCGCGATACCTGACGGGCGTTCCTATTTGCATTCCTTGGGCGCTGGCAAATTCTACGGCGAATTTGTAGCTGCGGTTCCCTAGCTGCACGCCCCGCAGCCAGAGGACTAAGCCGCCAAATAAACCGATTCCTACTAAAATTAAGAACCCGACAGAACCTTCTCTTACAGTTCGCGATCGCATATTGCCTCCGAGCGTCATTAGTCATTAGTCATTTCAATTCTAAAATCTAAAATCAAAAATCTAAAATTGGCTGACTATCCAATCACTTGAATAGGGCCAGTAACGCTGCCGCTAAAAAATTGTTTAATTAACAAATTATCTGTCGATGCAATGTCGCTGACAGTTCCCTCCCACTGCACTTTGCCTCGATAGAGAAACACGATGCGATCGGCAGTCCGGCGAATGGTACTGTCTTGGTGAGTGACAATCGCATAAGTGCTGCAAACCCCTTGGGCCGCCTGCAAGTCGCGGATTAAATCTTCAATTACCGTCGAAGCGATGGGATCTAAACCCGCCGTCGGTTCGTCGTACAGCAAAACCTCAGGATTGTCCCTCGCATTATCGGGATTCGCCATGATGGCGCGGGCAAAACTTACCCGCTTCCGCATTCCCCCAGACAACTGCGCCGGATAGCGTTCGCCAATTCCGGGTAAACCCACCATCTCCAACTTTTCCTCCACCAATTCCCGAATCTGGCGGCGCGGCAGATTAGAATGCTGGTACAGTAAAAAACCGACATTCTCCTCCACCGTGAGCGAATCAAACAAAGCCGCTTGCTGAAACACCATCCCAATCCCGATCGGATCTGCCACGTCGTCCACCCATCCCATCCGCCGCTGTCCCTGAACGAAAACCTCGCCCGCATCCGGGGCCAACAAACCTGCAATTATCCGCAAAATTGTAGATTTCCCCGTCCCGGAAGGGCCAATAATTGCCAGGGCTTCTCCCCGATAAATCCTCAGATCGACTCGATCGAGGATTGGGTTCTGCCCGAAGGACTTACTTACCCCCTTGAGTTCGATTAGCGGCTCAGCCATAAGATGTTATCAATAAGTTATCAGTCCTCAGTCATCAGTCTAGCTAATGACTAATGGCTTAAATTGACTGCCCGAATCAAAACTCTCTTGTATGGTAAATATGTCACATCGAGCTGTTCCAATACCCTTAAGACTAATTAACCATGTCAATTAGTTCATTTCCTAAAGCCCTGCGCGTCTTGGCTAAAGCTAAGCACTTGGCTAAAGCTAAGCAGGTTTTTGCCCAATCCAGAAATCCTTACCCTCCCTCTTTGCGGAACGGGCGAGTTCACCAGTGGTTTAAGTGGTTGGCCCCCGGACTGTTGGTGAAACGGTGGCTGCTGATCAGTGCTAGCGGTGTGGTACTTGCCACTTTGGGTTTAGCGATTTGGACTGGGATGACTCCGATCTTTTTCCTGTTGCAATTGTTGAGAAATTTTTTGACCTGGATTGCGGAAGTTATTCCCAATTACGTCTCTGGCCCGATCGTGATTGCTGGCGGGATTTTGTTAATTCTGTGGGGACAAACTCGCAGTTTGAACTCGATTACTCAAGTGCTGATGCCGGAAGGGAATGAGGAATTGGTCGATCGACTCCTCAACCACCGGCGCTTGCACCGCGGCCCGAAAATTGTCGCAATTGGAGGGGGTACGGGCCTTTCTCATTTGCTTAGGGGATTGAAGGATTACAGTGCCAAAATCACTGCTATTGTCACGGTGGCTGATGACGGCGGGTCTTCCGGGCGGCTGCGGCGGGAAATTGGGGTATTGCCACCGGGGGATATTCGCAATTGTTTGGCGGCTTTGGCAGATGAGGAAAAGTTATTAACTGAGTTATTTCAATATCGATTTCAAGCCGGTGACGGTTTGGTTGGTCACAGTTTTGGGAATTTGTTTTTGACGGCGATGAGCGATATTGCTGGAGATTTGGAACAGGCGATCGCCGCCAGTTCTAAAGTTTTAGCAGTGAGGGGGGAAGTGCTGCCGGCTACTCTGAGCGACGTTTCTTTGTGGGCAGAACTGTCTGACGGCAGGAGGATTGAGGGGGAGTCCAGCATCACCGAAGCTAACGGAAAAATCGTCAAAATTGGCTGCACTCCTGCTAATCCTCCGGCTTTACCGAGGGCGGTTGAAGCATTACAAGAAGCGGATTTTATTATTATTGGGCCGGGGAGTCTTTATACGAGCGTGATTCCGAATTTGTTGGTGAAGGAAATTGCTGATGCGATCGCCAATAGTCAAGTTCCGCGCATTTATGTGTGCAATATTATGACTCAGCCGGGGGAAACTGACGGATACAGCGTTGCAGATCACATTCGGGCGATCGATCGGGCTTGCGGCCGCCCCCTGTTCGATGCTGTAGTAGTTCAAGGAAAAGTCCCATCTGCAAAATCTTTAATCCGCTATTCTCAGGAGAATTCCTATCCAGTTGTACTCGATCGCGAAGCCATAACGCAATTGGGGCGGCGAATTGTCATCGCAAACGTGATGGATGAAGATAAAAATACTGGTTTAATTCGCCACAATTCTCAAAGGTTGGCGGGGATGTTGCTGCGCTGGTACGGCCGCGCCCAGAATATTTAAGCTGCTGACAGTTGACAGTTGACAGTTGACAGTTGACAGTTGACAGTTGACAGTTAACCGTTAACCGTTAACCGTTAACTAATGACTACTGACTACTGACTACTGACTAATGACTAATAACTAATGACTAATGACTAAGATGATACTTTCTCTTCCAGATGCTGAAGCTACGCGCAAGTTGGGCGTGTCATTAGGTCGATCGATCCCCGCCGGCACTGTAATCTTGTTACAAGGAGATTTAGGTGCCGGCAAAACCACCTTAGTGCAAGGTATCGCCGAAGGTTTGGGGATTCAAGAATCTATTGAAAGTCCTACTTTCACCCTAATTAACGAGTATTTTGCAGGGCGGATTCCGCTGTACCATCTAGACTTGTATCGACTGGAGCCCGAAGAAGCGGAGGCTTTGCACTTAGAGAGTTATTGGGACGGATTAGAAAGGGATTTGGGAATTGTGGCGATCGAATGGGCCCAAAGATTGCCCTACAAACCCGAGAATTCTTTGCAAATTTCTTTGAGTTATCTCGATAACGGGCGGCAAATTGAAGTGATTGGGAATGGAGAGTTATTGGATTGGCAATGGGAAAATTGAGCGCGTGCGATTCTTGAAGAGGGATAGCTACGGCACGAACTTACTGCGGTGGGCGGTTGACTCGAATCAATTTACCCCTCAAAGTTTCTTCACCAGCAATAGCATCATTAATGCGTGTTGCCAACCTTTCGAGATTTTTATCGTCTGTACATACGATAATACCCGAATGGTTGGGTTGTTCGGCGTGCAAGCGTATGAAATGCCGGCGATTTTGCGTCATCACCGCGCGATCGTTATTCGCAGCAAAGGCTAATACTTCGGGGTCATCATCTCCAGCATTTCCTGCCTCTTGAATAGTCAGGGCATCGCGACCTAAATTTCGCAGCCGTGCCACAACAGGAAACGGGAACTGTTCATCTGCATAAAGACGTGCCATAAATTATACTTCCTGCATCATTGCTGCTGCTTCTTCTCGGAGTGCTGTTTCAATTTCTTCTGCATTTTCCTCAGCGTAAGTCCAAACGTTGACTAAGTTTATAGCATTCAAATAAGGATAAAATTGCAGAATTTCAGCATCCGTTGCACCTTGACTTCGCAAACTCACGAACAGCCAAACGGGTAATCTAGTTTTGGCAATACAAGCATCGCCGCCACAAACTCCGGGAGTCTTCGTAATTCCCGGCCAGCTATTGCTTAAACTTTGGGTTAACAGCCGTATTGCTTCAGATTTCTCGGTCGGAGTTAAGGCAAGAAGTTGTGTTTTTAATTCTGGGAGCATAGGTAATATCGCCTTCAGAATAAGGGAATATACTTTGATAAGTTTAGCACGATTTTGGGCTTCTGTCCTGGAGACAGTATCAACCAGAGATTTATTTGTAAATTTCTTTGAGTTATCTAGATAACGAGCGGCAAGTTGAAGTGATGGGGAATGGCGATTTATTTGATTGGCAATGGGAAAATTGAGAAAGGGCGATTCACCCCGAGGGATAGCTACAGCGCGTACTTACTGCGGCAACTGGTTGACTCGAATCAATTTGCCCCTCAAAGTTTCTTCCATTGAAATAGTCTCATTGATGCGTATTGCCAACCGATTTCTATCTCTGTCATCTTTACCAACAATAATACCCGCATGGTTTGGCTGATGTTTGTGCAGTCCCATGAAATCAAACCTATTTAATGTCAAAACAGCTCGATCGTTACTCGCAGCAAACTCTAGCACCTCTGGATCGGGAATTCCCAGATTTGCATTGCCTGCTTCTTGAACTGTTAACACATCGTGGCCCACCGTTCGCAAGAATTCGCTAACTATGCCCGGAAAATGTTCGTCCGCATAAATACGCGCCATAGTTCAAGCTTCCTCATTTTTTTTGATGGCTGCTTCAATTTCATCAAGATTTGCATTAGCGTAACTCCAAGCATTCACTAAGTCGGCGGCGCTAATATGAGGATAGTCATTTAGCAGTTCTGATTCAGTTATACCCAGACGGCGAGACTCTACCAATCCCCAAACTGGAATCCTAGTTTTGGCAATACAAGCATCGCCACCACAAACTCCGGGAGTCTTCGTAATTCCCGGCCAGCTATTGCTTAAACTTTGGGTTAACAGCCGTATTGCTTCAGATTTCTCTGTTGGAGTTAAGGCAAGAAGTTGTGTTTTTAATTCTGGGAGCATATATAATATAGCCTCGCTTGTCAGGTAATATATGCTGATAATTTTAGCACAACTTTTGCTGGCAGTGTTTGAGGTTTGTAGTTGCGCTGTCTTCGCCCCAGCGCAACTACAAACCTTTGTTTAATTATACAGAGATTACTCAGCGTCAAATCTCAAGGCTTCACCCCTGACATTTGTATCTAATTTGCCGTTCTCAAAAACAACTTTTCCTCCCACAACCGTCACAACAGGCCATCCCGTCAAATTCCAACCTTCAAAGGAACTCCAGCCGCACTTGCTCGCCATTTCTGCTCCGACCACCGGGCGGTATTTTTCCAAATCTACCAATACTAAATCAGCATCGAAACCAGGAGCGATCGCCCCTTTATTCGGAATCTTATAAGCCTTAGCAACTGCCGCAGACATCCAATTAGCAACTTGCGCCACCGTACACTTTCCCTGCACTGCTTGCGTCAGCATCAAAGGCAAAGAAGTTTCTACTCCGGGCATTCCCGACGGCGTATTCGGATACTCTTGAGCTTTTTCTGCTAAGGTGTGCGGCGCGTGATCGGTGGCGATAAAATCAATTACGCCGTCTAATAAAGCTTGCCAAAGTATTTCGTTATCGCGGGGCTCGCGCAATGGCGGATTCATCTGGGCTAAACTGCCAATTTTCTGATAGGCGCTGGTATTTAACAGTAAATGCTGAGGCGTTACTTCGGCCGTTACCCAACTCGGTTTTTCCTGCCGCAATAACTCAGCTTCGTCGCCTGTTGAAAGATGCAGGATGTGCAATCGGCGCTGATATTTATTTGAAAGTTTTAAGGCTAGTTTAGTTGCTAACAAGGCTGCTTGGTTGTCTTGAATTTGTGAGTGAATCGCGACCTCGGAAATTCCGGCAAATTCCTGGCGTCTCTGATTAATTCTAGCTTGGTCTTCGGCGTGTACTGCAATTAATCGATCGCCTGCCGCAAAAACTCGCTCTAAATTTTCCTCTCCATCCACCAACAACTGTCCGTGCATCGAACCCATAAACACCTTAATCCCCGGAGTCGGATTCGCATCCAACAAATCCGGCAAATTCTCCGGCGTCGCCCCAATAAAAAAGCCGTAATTGACCAAACACTTGTCAGCAGCGCGGCGCAGTTTATCATCTAAGGCCGCTTGAGTTGTGGTTAGGGGTCGCGTATTCGGCATTTCCAAAAACGATGTCACGCCGCCCTTAGCGCACGCGCAGCTAGCGGTAAACAAGTCTTCCTTGTGTTCTAAACCCGGTTCGCGGAAGTGTACCTGCGGGTCAATTACTCCGGGTAACAGAGTTAAGCCGATCGCATCTATTTCGCGATCGCCCTCCAAGGCAATTTCAGGAGCAACCCGAACAATTTTGCCATTGCTAATTTGCACGTCCCCTACCAAAAACTCGCCGTCGGGCAAAAGAACGCGAGCGCGGCGGATTAACAAACTTGATGTCGTCTGCATAAGCTATAATTAAGTGAGGAGTGTACGTGGAAACCTGGAAAAATTTTATCCTCAAAAGAGTTTTGAAAATAGTAAGAAATATAACTATATTTCCTAAAAATTGTAATTTTTAGGGTGCGCCGTCCGCACCTTACTCGACCAGATAGTACAAAAACTCACCTCTGGGGCGCAGATTTTGCAGATTTCATCAAAAAACTCCGACTTAAGTCTATAATTTGTATCCAGCCCAGTGACTTAAATAATTATGACTCGTCTAGACAAGTCAGCCGACCAAAAACCCCCGCAAGATACCGAAAATCCTTGGATAGAAGGAATTAAGACGATCGGCTTAGCAGCATTCTTGGCCTTTGGCATCCGCACCCTGGTGGCGGAAGCTCGCTACATTCCCACCGGCTCGATGCTCCCAACCTTGCAAATTAACGATCGATTAATTATAGACAAGGTGAGCTATCGACTCCAAGACCCCCAGCGAGGAGATATTATCGTGTTTATGCCCCCAGATCCGGCGAGTTTGTGCACGGGACAGCCGCCGCCGATCAAAGATGCCTACATCAAGCGAGTGATCGGACTCCCGGGCGACACTGTGGAAGTCAAAGAGGGAAAAGTTTTTATCAACAAGCAGCCGCTACAGGAAAAATATATTGAAGAAATTCCGCAGTATCCCTACGGGCCTGTAGTTGTATCTCAAAATTCTTACTTGGTGCTCGGCGACAACCGCAACGCAAGCTGTGACAGCCATTATTGGGGCTTTGTACCCAGGCAAAATATCATCGGTAGGGCGATCGTCCGTTTTTGGCCTCTCAACCGCACAGGCTCGATCGATCCCACGCCGCTTTATCCCGCTAAAAATTAGCTACCACCTCGAATTGGGCAGCTTAAAACCTGCGGTTGTCAGCTTAAATTACCGATTAACCATTTCCCACGACCAACTAATCAACGGTCAAACCAGATTTAGTATGACGTTTCGCGATCGATCGCTTTCACAACTTTGTGACCTCAGAAACCCGGTTTATTCCTAAATTTCTCCCTATCAAACGCAAAAGCAAAACTCGTAGAAACCGAGTTTCTCGCCCGTAAATCTCAAATGGAAAACCTGAAATCGACTTACCTCTCAACTGTCAACTGTCAACTGAATGAAGTTTCGCGATCGAGCACTTTCACAACCTTGTTATACATCTCCTCTGCTTCTTGCTGCGAATTGCCGATACTCGTCAATCCGAGTTTGCCAAACTCCGACAAACAGCCCATTAAATGAAACACACTCCCCGTCTCAGTACCGCTGTCAAAATGCAGTTGATTGTCAGCAATAATATCCATCAAATCGTTCGGCAACAATCCCCGATACCGCTCCTTTTTCAAATTGTCCGAAGCCACATAATATTTCGGACGGCCCTGCTGGCTGTAAAACAATCCCGTAGTTCGCTCGTAACGACCGTTTGTTAACAGCTTCAAAGCCATAAACGGATGAGTTGTACCTCCTTTCCGCAAGTTAATTTCTATTGCTTGAATGTCCCATTTCCCGTCATCTTGTCGCACGGCAACATAATCGACTCCAAATCGCTCTAAAGCACCTTTTTCAGCTAAATTTTTCCCAACTTTCCATCCCAATTCTTGCAGCGCCAGCCGATAGGATTCATCCGCCGGAAATCGGCAACCCAAGAAAATTTGACCGTCCGGGCCTCCTAAAATCTGGTCGTGGGTGGAGAGGATTTCTACTTCGCCGCTGGGGACAATTCGACCTTGAACGCTGGGCGATAGCTTTTCTTCTCCTTCGATAAATGCTTCGGCAATTGCCCCTAATTCGGGAATGCGGCTGCTGAAATTTTCCCAGGTTTCGCCTGTTGCTTGAAAGCGCAAATTCTGGAAGCGATCGCCAATTGCTTTAACTCTTTCTTCAGGTGCTTTACCTGCGATCGGTTTTAGATCTAAAATTGCATTTCCTTCCCCCGAAAAACCTTCATTTAACTTAATTACGATCCGCTGCAAATGCGGCTGCCTTTCCCACAAGAGAGCTGCAGCTTCCGCTAAATCTTCCGCATTCCAAACCAACTCGGAACCGTCAGGATAAGGCACGCCACATTCTTTAAAAATTTGCCTGCTGCCGCTTTTTGTTCCCCAGTATAACAGATCGGGATCGCTCGCCCACAAAGGAATTCCCAATTTAACAGATAACTCGCGTTCTAACGGCGTCGAGTTGTAACAAACCATATAAGATTTTGTCGGCCGCACTGCTTGACGGATGCGCTCCATCAAGCGGGGACGCTCTAAAATTTTCTGCGTGAGGGATTTCGCCGAAGCATCGTAAGCCGAGAACAGCAAAAGCCGATCGCGCGCGTGAGAAAATGGAATGCCTGGGAGCAATTGCAGGTAATAATCCACAATCATGGGGTGCAGCGGCTCGGAGGTAATGTAAATTAAGCGCGTGCGGGGATTTCGCAGGCGAATCAATGAAAATAAATGCCGCTCTTCGTAGTGGTAAGCACCCTCAACTTTCTGCATTTCTTGCTGATCTAAGCTGAGAGAAGGAATGATAATAATGTCACAATCTCCGCTGTCAAATTCTTCTATCGCTCGCCAACGTTCGCGTAATTCTGTCTGAAGATTGCGAAATTTTTGCGAGTATTCGGAAGATGAATTGTTTGACTCTTGCATGGCGTTTTCTCCTAAGTATTCAAATAATTATTGCTGATGATGTAGGGTGCGTCAGCCCCAATAGTTGAGGCAACTCAACTGGCACTCTTATAGGGGTTAATTTTTAGGTACGTTGTTGCGCGAAGAGCGCTCTTATATATATAAAGAGCGCCCAAGCGCAACAACATACTTTTATTTAAATTGACAAAAATTCTCAAATAGTGACTTAAGGTGCCTCAGTTCAAATATTTGAGACAAATCAAACAGTTTTTTTCACTCCGCACCCTACCGGGAACTAAGAAGCTCGCCGCACTCGAAAAAGTTTGGCGTATTCCAATACAGGCTCTAGTCGCCGTTGATTTTGCTTGAGTGCCGAGCGCAATTTTTCCGAAGGGCGGAACACCAGAGGAGCCGAATATTTGTTCAGCATCTCGATTTGGGGCGACTGACTCAGCAGCATCAGCCGTACATCTTTGTCAAGCAAATAACTCAGGGAGAGCAAATCTCCCATGTTAGTAAAATCGTTGCCGCGATCGCTAATTACTATTGTATCTTTAATCGAGCGGTTAGCTATTGCCTCTTTGTTAATATTTCTCGCAACTTCAGCATTAAAATAGCTCAAGTCTTTGCTCCACCAAGTATCAGAAACAGCGCTGAGGGTACAGGATGCTATACTTGCTGTAAATACCCCGGCTAAAACGACTTGCCCAAACCGCTGCTGAGTTTTCAGATTACTTGCGAGCAAATAAGCAACTGCTAGCTGCACTCCCGGAAAGCACGAAATCAGATAGCGGCTGACGGCGGAACGTTTGCCGCCCAGGATTAGATCCGGTAAAGCCAGCATCAAAAAAGGCACAAAAATTGATGTTACAATAAACAGCAAAGTTGAACTGCTAGTTTGGCGGCCGATTTTGTAAATGGCTGCTGCAATTAACAGCAAAAATGGCAATCTCAGCAGGTAAGTCCAGATATTGTCAAAGCCGAAGTCGAAGTCAAAAAATAAGGCTGTAAAGCTGAGCGTCCACAATTTTACCAGATACAGCCAACCAGGAGATATTCGCGTCCAATCAGTCGTTGCTGAGGCTCGTTCCATGTTGGTCGCCAGCACGTAAATCCACGGCACATACAACATTAAAGCTGCTGTTACTGCTAAGAAAAATTGGGAATTAGTTAAGTGACCTCGCAATTTTCGTTTTTTGACAAACAGCCAGCAAGCAATTATAAAAACTCCGTGTCCGATCAGTGTTAAACTGAAGAAAGGGTGAGTGTAGAAACCGATCGCGATCGCGATCGAGTAACAGGCCCAATTTTGCCAGCCCCGCAACCGCACTGCTCTCAGCAGCAGCCAACTGCTGCCAATAACTGCGGCTGTCAGCAAACTGTACTGCCTTGCTGTCTGAGCAAACAAGATATCAAAGGGAGATAAAGCCAACAGTGCTGTTGCTAATAATGCCACCAAATTCGAGGCGAAAAGTTCCTGAGCTAAAGCGTACATCAAAGGCAGCGACAGCAAACTCAATATTGCTGGCAAACTGCGAGATGCTGTTAGAGAACTGCCAAATTGCTGCATCCACCAACGAGCCATCAGAAAGTACAAAGGCGGATGCTGCGGGTCTTCTAATGCTAAAGAACGAATTGTGTCTGCTGCTGTACTTCCCGGTTTGATCCGCTGATATTTTTGCAATTCGGGTGCGGGAACAATCCGGTTTTGGAATAGTTCGCCGTCGATTTCTTGGCGGGTGAAACCAGCGGCGCGGATTGATGTGTAAGCTTCGTCGTGCCAGTAAAGTTTGCGATCGATCTCAAAGAACCGAAATCCGATACCTAGTAAAATGCCGATCGCCAATAAGCCGCTCAGCCACCGGGAGTTTTTGGGATTAACAGATGTGTCTTGATGTGTTTTAGATACCATGCTTGTCCTAATTGTGGCGATCGTCCGAGAGGAACTCTAGACCATGCTAAACCTGACTCAAGCGAGCGATACCCAGTACAGAGCCCAACAGACCATAATTCTACCCTCTGCCGGATGCCGAATACCTTCTACATAAGTGCCTTCTGAAAGCTGGAGCAGGCCCAACCACCCCAAAATCAAGAATCTTAAACCAAATCCTCCCAGAACCTCCAGACCCCAAAAATAACTGCTAACATACGTGTTGTACAGTTAATCAACAAGCTCCGCAAGGGGTCTACCCGCGTACCGAAAATGGCAAAAAAAGAAGCTTCTACAAAAACTACTGAAAACACAGAAAAGCAAAAAGCCCTAACTTCCGTACTGTCCCAAATCGAGCGCAGCTTTGGCAAAGGAGCGATCGTCCGATTGGGAGACTCCACTCGCATGAGGGTAGAAACCATCCCCACCGGAGCCCTGACACTAGACATTGCTTTGGGCGGCGGTTTGCCAAAAGGCCGAGTCATTGAAATTTACGGCCCGGAAAGTTCCGGTAAAACCACTCTAGCCCTCCACGCGATCGCCGAAGTCCAAAAATCCGGCGGTATCGCAGCCTTCGTCGATGCCGAACACGCCCTCGATCCCACCTACGCCTCAGCATTAGGCGTCGATATTGAAAATCTCCTAGTTTCCCAGCCGGATACCGGCGAAATGGCCCTGGAAATCGTCGATCAACTCGTGCGCTCCGTCGCCGTCGATATCGTAGTAATTGACTCAGTAGCCGCCCTCGTCCCCCGCGCCGAAATCGAAGGCGACATGGGCGACTCCCACATGGGCTTGCAAGCGCGCTTGATGAGCCAAGCACTTCGCAAAATCACCGGCAACATCGGCAAATCCGGCTGTACCGTCATTTTCCTCAACCAATTGCGGCAGAAAATCGGCGTAACTTACGGCAACCCCGAAACAACAACCGGCGGTAACGCACTCAAATTCTACGCCAGCGTGCGGCTCGACATTCGCCGCATTCAAAGCTTGAAAAAAGGTACCGAAGAATACGGCAACCGCACGAAAGTTAAAGTTGCTAAAAATAAAGTTGCTCCGCCTTTCCGCATTGCCGAATTTGACATTGTATTTGGCAAAGGCATTTCTACTTTAGGCTGTCTGACTGACTTGGCCGACGAAATGGGAGTAATTACTAAGAAAGGTTCTTGGTACAGCTATAACGGCGACAACATTGCTCAAGGACGCGATAACGTGATTCGGCACATGGAGGAAAATACCGAATTTAAAAATGAGATCCACCGGCTAGTACGGGAAAAACTTGATACTGGGGCTGTGGTTTCTGCTAATTCTGTCGCTCCTGTCGATCCGGATCTTGATGATGAGGATCTCGATGATGATGATGATGATGATGATGTACAAGATTTGGAAGAAGTCTAAATTTTGTGGCGATCGGTCATTAGTCATTAGTCATTAGTCATTAGCAATAGTAGGTTGGGTTTAACGTAGAGAAACCCAACCTACTATTGTATGTATTATTTTTTTGAAATCGATCGCAGAACTTACGCAGAAACCCAGTTTCTGAATACCCTAAAAGTTTTAGGTTTAATAATGAAATCAACAACATGACACCAGTTCCCCAAAAGAATGCAACTTTAGGCAAACTCCCAACCCTGGTAGTCATAAGTCAATCGAAAATCCAAAATCCAAAATCCAAAATTGTATGATTTGCCCGATCGACTCTAGTGTTGAGGATGTTGGTTGAACGTTACCTCTAAAACCTCTGTCTGCTGCTTGATAGTAGCAGAGCGCTTTTGAGAATACTTGTCGTGCAGGAAAATAGTTAAGCTCACACCCACAGGCAACACAAAATACAGGAATGCCAACAACATCTGGGAAATTTCTTCCTGCTGAGCCGCGTCAAATAGTTGAGGTGCAGCAGCTTGACTTGTCGTGCTGTTGACTAGCTCTTGATTCGACTGCTGTGCTTTCACTGGGGATTGAGTTGATTGGGCGATCGCCTCTTGTGCAGTTCCCAAACATCCCGCCACCGCTACGCAAACAGTCAAAAGACCCAAAATTCTTGATTTCGCGGTCGCTCCCTTGCTGATGGGGCCCCGGTCGTCGCGATCGGTTGGCTGAGATTCTATTTTTGTGAAGCGTACAAGCATTTTTACCTACCGCCCTTGAATCAAATTTAATTTCTGTATTCAAATATACTATTTAAATTTTTTAAATGCAAGACCTATGTCAGAGAAATTTGACATTAAATGCAGTATCTGCATGAAATTGATGCGCTAGCTTCAATTTTCAGGATAAAAAGTGACGTACCATACAGTTTTGCCTCAAGACATGGAATTGAATGAAAGCGGAACAGGTTGAGGGACACCCGGAATAAACCCTAATTGTTATCAAACTTCATCATTTGTATTTATTTATTAGGATCGCTTAATATGCTTCAAGGGCTTTTATCGTTCAGAGGGCCTTTTCGGATTCTGAACCTGAGTTGGTTTGCTTTTTTCTTAACCTTTGTAGTTTGGTTCAACTACGCACCCTTCAGTACAACGGTGCAGCACGACTTGGGTTTGACACTCGGCCAAGCCAGAATCATCAGTCTGTGCAACCTAGCGCTCACAATTCCGGCACGGATTATTATCGGGATGTTGCTCGATCGCTTTGGGCCCCGCATCACCTTCTCTTCACTCCTGGTGTATGCAGCAATTCCCTGTCTCGCCTTCGCAACTGCCCAAAACTTCAATCAATTAGTATTGAGTCGCCTAGCAATGGGGATTGTCGGCGCTGGATTCGTCGTCGGCATTCGTTTAGTTGCTGAATGGTTTCCACCAAAAGATATCGGCTTCGCTCAAGGAATCTACGGCGGCTGGGGCAATTTTGGTTCTTTTGCCGCAGAGGCTGCTTTACCGGCGATCGCCGCCGGCACAGCTTTTCTCTCAGTCGGGCACACAAACTGGCGGCTGGCGATCGCGCTAACTGGCATTGTCACAGCAGTTTTCGGAGTCATTTTTTACCTCAACGTCCAAGACACTCCGCCGGGGAAAGTTTATCAGCGCCCCGCCCGCAACGGTGCAATGGAAGTCACCAGCGCTAAAAGTTTTTGGGCACTGTCGATCGCCAATATTCCTCTATTCGGCGCCTTAGGTTTGATTGTGTGGCGCTTGCAGAAAGCAAATTTTCTCACTACCAATGTGATGTACGGCATTTGTGCTGGCTTAGTCGCACTCTACACGATTCAAGCCTACAAAGCCTGGGAAGTTAACCGAGAAGTTGTGACAGGCAAAAAACATTACCCGCCTCAAGAACGCTACCAAATCAGTCAAGTATTTGTATTAGAACTAGCTTATGCAGTCAGCTTTGGTTCAGAACTCGCTGTAGTTTCCATGCTGCCTGAATTTTTCGAGCATACCTTTAATTTAAATCATGCGATCGCCGGGCCTCTAGCAGCCACCTATCCCCTGATGAACTTAATCAGCCGTCCAGCAGGAGGCTTAATTTCTGACAAAATCGGCAGCCGCAAGTGGACGCTGACAGTCATGACTGGTGGAGTTGGGTTAGGGTATTTGATGATGAGTCAAATCACGGCAGAGTGGCTGTTGCCGCTTGTCATTGTTATGACAATGCTCTGTGCATTCTTCGTCTTCGGCGCAGCAGGCGCGACTTTTGGCATCGCCTCATTAATTAAACGCGAGGTGACAGGTCAAATTGCTGGTAATATCGGTGCTTACGGCAGTGTCGGTTCTGTGATTTACGCCACCGTTTACAGCTTTTTACCCCAGACAGTGGAAGGCAACCGTATCTTTTTTCAGCTACTAGGGATTGCTGCTGCGATCGTGTGCTGCCTTTGTGCTTTTATCCTCAAGGAGCCAAAGCTTTATCAAAACAAAGAAGTGGCAGAAGCAGCTATGCTAATAGGTCACTAGAAACTATTATTATGGCAATACATAGATTGTCAAACGAACATTAAAACCCGCTCTCTTTGGTTCGCAGCATCGGAATGCAAGTCCTCTCATTTGATGAGGACTTGCATTCCGAACGATCAAACACTTTCTCTCTTTGGTTCGCAGCATCGGAATGCAAGTCCTCTCATTTGATGAGAACTTGCATTCCGAACGATCAAACACTTTTTCTTACTTGTAATTAATCGGAAACGAGATCGCTGACTAACACTTACTCAGGCAAAGAAACAGGCTGCACGTATTGAGAATTAGCGCGCACGTAACAGCCTTGTCTTGTCAGCAACCAAGGTTGACCGTTCGCCAGCGAAATCGCATTTGCTCCCCTGGTTTCAGCAGCAACGGTATCTCGATCTGCGCGGTAAACTTGTTGAATTGCTCCGTTTGGCGTCTTGCGGCAGTTGAGTTCTCCATCCCGCGACGTGACTCGCCAAGCAGGCCAAGTTACAGTACCAGAAGTTTCGCTCAACCAAGTATTAGCATTGCTGGAAGTATAATCGCCGCTGGAATTAGCACGCGGTAAAGGCTCGACTAAATTTACTTTAAATGTCTTGCCAACAGAAGCACAATTTTGTCCTCCTTTCACCTTCCAAGTAACTTCTGCTCCCAATTGGCCGCTCCTTCCAATTTGACGCCCGACAATGGCAATATCTCCAGAACAAACAATTTTTCTACCAGGACCGATCGCATTGTCTGTAAAAGTTCCGTTGTAATAGTAAGAGCCGACTGCTCCTTCGGAACGAGTAATTTTAATATTGCCCAAAAATTCGCGATTGCCTACTTGAGTAAAGTAAAAGCCCGAGGGATTGTTCCCTTTTTCTGACAGGTTTAAAGTTGTTTTTCCCGTGGGATTAATATAAGTGGTAGCGCTAGCAGCACCGCACCAAATTAATGACCCAATCCCTGCACCTAACCAAAGATTAACTCGTTTCATGGCAATACCTTTTGTAAATATCTACTTGATATGACTTACGCACTTGCCCCGAAAGAAACCGGATATTTTCAACTATTATTGATAGTTTCAAGCCCGTGTATTTTAGTTGAAAAACTAAAGTGATGACTACCCCTGCTTCATTCAGTTGACCTGGGACAGTTGACCTGGGACAGTTGACCGCACGCGGGGCGACCTCTACCTGGCAGGAAGAGGATTGGAGTAATGAATAGTCTTCTTTTAATTTCTCCCGAAAAAGCTTGGGGCTTTAAACCAATTCTTTCTGGTAAGTCCTCCTTTCTTTTATTTATAGCTAGCAGCCAAATACTTCACCAGTCGCTAAAGCGAGTGTCACTCATTTGAGCTACGCGCGCGGGCATCAACCCTGCAAAACTTCACCCTACTTCAGCTCTCTTCAACTCTCTTCACGTGCTTGCACCCGCATCGCTTGGTTTGCACGCTTCAACTTCTGACTCATTGCAGGTGCAAATACTTAGCAGCACAATAAATTTATATACGTAAGTAAAGGAGTTCCAATCACCGCTAAAGACTGTGGATTTTACGGGTACTTCCCGGTGGGTCAAGTTGCGATAACTCACACTAGCGCGATTTTGACAACTGGCAGATTTCAAATCTGAGAGTGTTTGTAAAGAAATATAAAAGCTCCGGAAACTTAATTGCTGTGACAGAAAGTACGATTTCTAAGCTGAGCCTGTAAAAAAAGCCGTCTTGATTCATAGCAAAAATGAACTTGAAAAACACCAATTAAATTTTCCAGAAACTTAAATTATTGTTGGAGGGAGAATCAATCATGGCTGACGGTCAATTAGAAGTTATATTAAAGATGGCTCAAACAATTAATCCTCAAATTGAGAGCGATCGACATTTTGAAATAGACTTGGAAAAATTGCGCCAACTGCCAGCAGGAACATTGGGGTGCTCAGTGGCGCGATTTCTAGACGAACAAGGGTTTGAGCCGATCGCATCTGGGGACTGGATTCAGCGAAACCACGATGTTTAACCGGTTCTGACAGGTCTTTCACCTTCAACAGAAGATGAATTGGTACTTCAAGCGTTTACTCGCGCTCAAGTATTTCGCCCTTCCTGTGCAATTTTAGTGTTAGTTGGACTGATAAGCGGCAAATGCGCGATCGGACAAATTATCAAAGGCTTAAAATACGGAAAATTAGCCGATCGATTAATTGACTGGAACCCTGAATCTGATTGGGAAACTCCCTTGTCTGAAGTCAGACAAAAACTGGGAATTATACCATTAAGTGATTAGATTTTAACTCGTTACCTCATTGCAAAAGTATGCAAAGCACAAGTGACAAACCGGAAATTAGCCTGAGTCCGCGGGAAAGGGCGATCGCGCAATTAGTAGCCCAAGGCCTGCCAAACAAATGTATTGCCAAAAATTTAAATATCAGTCACTGGACGGTTGCTACTTACGTGAGGCGAATTTTTATCAAACTCGGTGTTTGTTCCCGAACTGCGATGATTGCACTTTTGATTAAAGAAAATTTGCTCTGGGACTAATAAGTCGATTTTAGATTTTAGATTTTAGATTTTAGATTTACTTGAACTATGGTCTAAAATTTTGGAATCGACCATGAGGCTCGTGTCGGGGATTTGTACCTGTTTTTGAGGCGGGATCAGCTAGATAGTCGGGTGCGTCTTTAGATTTTAGATTTTAGATCTTAGATTGACTCGCCTTGATGAATCTGGGAACTTGAACTATGGTCTAAAATTTTGGAATCGACCATGAGGCTCGTGTCGGGGATTTGTACCTGTGACACACCCTACACACAGCTACTCTAAGACACATAAAAACCCAGTTTACCTGTGAAACTGGGTTTTTATTTGCAACCTCTAAAATGTTTTATGCCCAAGCCAAAGAAGGAGAAGAATTTCTCAAAAAATTGAGTAATTCTCGATTCACCGTTTGCGGCGCTTCCTGCTGAATCCAGTGACCGCAGTTAGGAACTAATTTTAACTTAAACGGAGCCGTAATTAACCGATCTAAACCTTCTACAAGTGTGTGGCTCAAAAACGCATCTTCTTCTCCCCAAAGCACCAAAGTAGGCACTGTCACAGGTTCTAACTTCTGCCCCCAATTCCAAAGCCGCTGCGGGTGAAACATTTGCTGGTAATAATTCATCGCCGCCGCTAACACTCCCGGCTTTTCTAAAGCCGTCTGATAAATCTTAGTTTCCTCAGCGCTAAAAGCTCCTTTGCGAACAGCTTGCCCCTGCAAAATATTTTGCACAAAATCTTTCAAATTTTGCCGGATCAACCATTCGGGGATGCCGGGAACCTGAAAAGCCAAAATGTGCCAACTGCGGCGGAGTTGGTCTAAATTGCTTGCCATTTCTTGCACGAATCGCTGCGGGTGCGGAGCGTTTAAAATTGCTAAACGGTTGAGTTTTTCGGGGAATTTTTGAGCTAAGTTCCAGGCGATCGCACCACCGCAATCGTGACCCACAATGTGAGCTTTTGTATAGCCTAGCCGATCGATCAAACCGCGAATATCAGCACTCAGCGTATCCAAATCATAGCCGCTTTCCGGCTTGTCCGAATCGTTGTAGCCCCGCAAATCCGGCACCACAACCTTAAAATGGCGCGCTAAAGCAGGGATTTGATGGCGCCAAGAGTACCAAAACTCAGGAAACCCGTGCAGGAGTAGAACGAGTTCGCCTTCTCCTTGGGAAACGCAGTGCAAGCGGATGTTGTTGGTTTCGACAAAGATGTGTTGCTGTTCGGAATCTAAAGACTTCATAGTTGCAAAGTTAGACTTATTTTCGGGAAGCACAGAACCCGCCGACTGGTAGCAGGCCCAAACTGCCCAATGGTTGTAATTCTTCTGCTTTTATTCTAGCTGCTTTTCGATCCCCGCCGCTGTAATGTAGTTAAACTTAAAACTTGTAGCGTTTTGCTGTGTCCTGTTTTTTAGGTGTAACTACTTATCTCAACTTTTTCACCTTAAATCTGTTGTTTTAACAGCGGCGGAGGCGATTCAATAATAGCACAATTTCGTCAGTTGCCGATCGCATTTTTGAAGTCGGCAGGTCAGATTGATTGACGATAATGCTAAACACCAGCGGCTCGTAATTCGGAACTTCGATATATCCCGACAGCGCCGAAACTCCGCTCAAAGTTCCAGTTTTTGCTTGCAAAATTACGCGGTTTGGTGTATTATTTAAGCGATTTTTTAAAGTACCGCTCTCGCCAGCGATCGGCAGTGACTGGCGGTAAACAGATGCAGCAGGTGAATTGGCCATCAATCTCAAAGTTTGCACCAAAGCTTCGGGACTAATTAAATTGTGGCGAGACAAGCCCGAACCGTCGGCCAATATGTAGCTGTTTGGATTTACCCCTAATTGAGTTAAAGCTGTTTTTAACTCTTGCAAACCAATTTCACCTGTATCCTCTTGTGGCACAGGCATGGAGCCTGTAATTTTCCCCAACAATCTCAATAAAACTTCTGCATAAAGATTGTTGCTTTCCCGATTAGTTTCTTTCACCAATTGGGCCAGGGGCGGCGATTCAACGGCTGCTAATTCTTGAGTAAAATTGCGATAATTAGATGCAACTAAAGCTTGTTTAACAGGAATTCCCTCTGCCGCGAGGGATTGCTGAAAATTCTGCAAAAAGTTATTCGCGGGATTGACAACTGCGACATAAGCTGATTCAGATTCGGCACCAACTTTCAACTGTCCGCTAACTCGAATTTGGGGTCGATCGAATTCCCGGCCCACCTCAACAAACTCGGATTCGTTTTGGGCGACAGTCACTGAATTGTTCAGAATTTGCCACTGATTGGCCAGCTTTGGTTCGGCAAAAGTAACTTTTAGAGGTTGTCCGAGATCCTGCGGGGACAAAACAAGCTCGATCGCGTTTTGATTGAAAATCAAACTGTTAATCGGCGCGCCATAGCCAGCTTGCGCGTCTTCCCATTCCCAATTCGGATTGACTGCACTGCCTTGAAAATAGCTGTCATCGCCAATCAACTCGTTTACTCGATCGACCCCGCGCCGTTTCAACTGCTGCGCTAAATCCTTCAACTGAGCCTCGCCAATGCTCGGATCGCCCCTACCGGCAACGTACAAACTCTTATTTTCGCCGCTGTAAACCGATGTCTTAATCCGAAAATCTGCACCTAGTTTCTGCAAAGCAGCCGCTGTGGTTAGCAGCTTGACATTGGATGCTGGAATAAAATATTTTTGGGCGTCGCGGCTGTAGAGAGTCGCGGTAGATGATAGCGGTTGAATCAAAATGCCCCAGCGCGATCGGCTAAATTCAGGACGGTTGGCGATCGCATCAACTTTCGCCCCCAATTCCCCAGGACAAATATCCCCAGCAACCGCAGGCGTTTGAGCGACTACCTGCGGAGTGCGCCCTAGAAATAGGACGAACAAACTAACCGCAATTATTTTAATTTTCACAGCCTAATTTCCCTCATAATTATTCAAAATACCTCTTGTAAAAATCGCCTATTTATGTGAAAAACATCTGCATTGTATCTGTGTCTCTATGCTTGAAATCTGCGGTTCACCCATCAATCAAAGACTTCGGTAAAAAGTCCAAATCAGATGAAGCAGATTTGATAAAAATTACCAAATTAAGTCAAAATTATTAATAATAATAACGCATATGAATTCTCGGATTCAATAACGCCTCTACAGGTTTTCCCCCTTTAATGTGCTCTTCCACGATCGACGGTACATCACTCGGTTTAACTCGACAATACCAGATTTCGTCTGGGGTGACTCGCACAGTCGGGCCCGTGTTGCACTGTCCCTGACAGCTACTAGCTTCAACTGTTACCCCTGCAACTGGTTGGGCTTCAAAAGCAGCGAGCACTGCTGCTGAACCATTTTTCAGGCAAGATTGATACTGGCAAACCAATACACAGCGCGATTCTGGTTGGGAGTCTGTTTCTGGGGTTAGAGATTCTGGCATCAGTAAGGATTTATAGAAGAAGGAAGTTCGGCAACGGATTATTTAACGGATGTAACGGATGTAAAGGATAGAAGGAAGAGGGAAGAGGGCATCTTCGGTAGGGGTTTCGGCAACGCCAGAACTTCCTAATCGTCGGGCGCGGTTACTAGATCCGCTGTTTAATATATCTTAACAATGTTGTGAGGTCGATCGCCCGTCTGGGCCTGACAAACGGCAGAATTCGTAAGTGCGATCGCAAAAACCTTTATAAATTCTGGCATTCAAACTTTTTGGGTCCTTCTAGCTTGTCACGAATCCCTTCTCCCCGGCTGCCTTTCTGCTATCTGTGCCGCGCTTTCCCTATATGATCGGATGTAGAGCAACAACTAAATCAACCGCCAATCATGCCCAAAACAGTAGCCGATGTGATGAGCCGCGATCCGATTTTGGCGCGTCCCGAAATGCCTTTGAACGAAGCCATTAAAATTTTAGCCGATCGCCGTATTAGCGGCCTTCCCGTTGTAGATGAGAATGGCTTATTGGTAGGAGTCATCTCCGAAACCGACTTGATGTGGCGGGAAACCGGCGTCACTCCGCCCGCTTACATTATGGTGCTCGACAGCGTGATTTACCTAGAAAATCCCTCGCGTTACGAGCGAGAACTTCACAAGGCTTTAGGACAAACTGTAGGAGAAGCGATGAGTAAAGAGCCCGTTACCATCGAACCAGACAAATCTGTTCAAGAAGCTGCAAAACTAATGCACGATCGCAGCATCCACCGATTGCCTGTGCTGGATACTGCGGGCAAAGTAATCGGCATCCTCACTAGGGGAGATATTATCCGAGCGATGGCGGCCGAGTCTTAATTAATTGTTGCAGTTGAAGGATTGTATCAGAAAATGAGCCGATCGCTCGGATAATCTCTCAAGTTTTGGCAATTACCAATTACCTAAGACGTTAATTGCTTTGATTCGTTCGCTTTTTGGAAAATTATCTGCGTTTATTTGCGTTGATCTCCGGTTTCCCTATTAATCAAAGATTTATGCAATAAGTCTCTAGATTCGCGACAAAAAAGTCAGGAATACAGGCAGAAATATTTCTTCCTTATTCCCTCTTCCCTCTTCCTTCTTCCTTCTTCCGACTTCCCTCTTCCTTCTTCCCAATTACCAATTACCAATTACCAAATTCCATGAGCATTACTCCTGAATCTGTCGAACAATTGCTGAATTCCGAGGATTTTGGCGAAAGGTTGCGGGCTGTCAACCAACTGCGGCAGCTAGAACCTGCGATCGCCTACAATTTGATTCAAATTGCGATCGGCGACAAAAACGTGCGGGTTCGGTACGCAGCAGTCAGCCAAATGTCAACCCTCGGCGAGCAAAATCTGCCAAACGCTTTAGAGGTACTGCTTCACAGCTTACGCAACGATCCAGAACCTGACGTGCAAGCAGCAGCAGCCGATGCTTTGGGCGCCTTGAAATTAACCGATGCTTTAGAAGATTTGCAGCAAGTTTACAGCAGTACATCTGAATGGTTGGTGCAACTGAGCATTGTCGCAGCTTTGGGAGAAATGGGCGATCCAAAAGCTTTTCCGATGTTAGAAAATGCCCTGGGTTCTGAAAACGAGTTGATCCAAACTATTGCCATCAGTGCGTTAGGAGAATTAGGAGATAAACGGGCCCTGCCGCTGCTGCTTCCCTACGCTTCCAATGCAGATTGGCAAATTCGTTATAGAGTCGCCCAAGCTTTGGGGCGGTTGGGCGGTGCCGAAGCAGAGGCGGCTTTAGAAATTCTCGCCAAAGATGATGTTGAGCAAGTTGCTCAGGAGGCTAAAGTCGGACAAGATAATATTTTGAAATTGTGAGTTTTGAGCGGTGAATTTTCAATGAATTGAGAATTTTTTGTGAGGATTCTACTAAAAAATTAGTGCGCGATCGCTAATCGGTGAAACCCGGTTTCTACGTATATTTTTCGTAACTAAACGCAAAACTCGTAGAAACCGGGTTTCTAGCCCCCCAGCCCGCGAACAGGGCGCGCAATATGAACCTTACTAATCAGGAAAAATCTCAAATCTAAAACTCTATCCCACATTGGGCACTGTCAACTGTCACAATCGGTTTTTACTTATTTCGATCGAGCAATTAAACTATAAATTATATTTTTGTACGTATATTAACGGTTAAGCTTGATAAGCAAGTATAATAAATTACTTTAAAAAAAAGATTTTGGGTAATTGTTCTGCGTGAGGCGCTCGCGGTTGCGAAATGTGGGTGGTATTGATGCTACAGGCGATCGCACTCTGCCCTTTCCCAACCCGATCCCGGATATTGACATCCGCAGTTGAAGAATAGCTATAATAACAATAGATACAACAGTGGCAGGGATTAACACAATTATTGAAGTGTGCCCAGCGTGCGATCGGGGAAATTATCGTTAAGACGGTAAGCCATCTACCAGCTCAGCCCAGTCTTAAACATTTTTATCATCCCCATGCTTGAACAACTACAAAATTCCGATTCTCAATCTGTGGACATTTTAACAGGAGAGCGATCGGCTTCTCAACTATCACAACCTGCACCAGCCACAACCAATCAAAACTTTATTTATAAAGTTTTAGAACTCACGAACGTAGAACGCAGCAAATTGAGTTTGTCCCCCCTAACCTTAAATACTCAGTTGTTGAATGCGGCGCAAAATCACACCCAAAACATGGCGCTGCAAGACTTTTTCGATCACACCGGAAAAGATGGTTCGTCAATGGGAAGTCGGATTACTGCAACAGGCTATAAATTTAGCTCGGCAGCAGAAAACATCGCTGCGGGATCTTCTACACCCGAACAAGTTCTATCATCGTGGATGAACAGCGACGGCCACCGGAGGAACATTCTTAACCCGAATCTGAAAGAAATTGGCATTGGTTACTATTTCTTAGCCAACGATACTGGCAGCGTCAATTACAATCACTATTGGACGCAAGTTTTTGCTACTTCGCTTGACGGTAGTGTCAATCCCGCGCCGACACCAACTCCAACTCCAACTCCAACTCCAACTCCCAACACATTAGTCTCCATTACTTCGCCAATACCCAATGCTACAGGGGACGGCAGCCCGACGACAGCACCGAAGAATACAGCCAGCGGCGGCAATTATTTCCTATCAGATGCTGCTGATACTCAAATACCTGCAAGTGCTGCGGGATTGCCAATTTTTGCCCTTTCTGGCAAAGACAATCTCACTGGAGGAGCAGGCGCTGATACGATTAATGGAATGCAAGGCGCTGATACAATTAACGGCGCAGGCGGCGATGACCTTTTATCCGGCGGCAAAGATTCGGATTCAATTGATGGCGGTGTTGGTAATGATTTTATCAGCGGCAACAATGATAACGATCGACTGATCGGAGGAGACGGTAACGATACTCTCCGGGGCGGCAAGGAAAACGATATCTTGATTGGCGGTAACGGCGATGATGTCTTGGCGGGCGATCGCGGGCAAGACATTCTCACCGGCGGTGCTGGAAATGATACGTTTATTCTAGCAGGAGGTTTGTCTGCTTCGGCTACTTTAATTGGTGCGGATGTTATTACCGATTTTGCGATCGGGGATAAGATTGGTTTGACTGACGGTATCGGATTTACAAACTTGACTTTTGAAGCTGTGAGTTTGCAGTTGGATGGAGGCGCAAGCGTCGCTTCTTGGGCGATTAAGTCGGGTAGCAATTATTTGGGTATCGTGCAGGGCGTCAGTCAAAGTCAGCTTACATCTTCTGTTTTTGTGAGTGCAATTTAGAAACCGAAATATTACTGGTTCCCAGGCACTTGGTCTGGGAACCAGTTACAGTCGAATCTTCAACCCGCTTGGAGTGCGTGAGTGTTTGTATAGACGCGGTTTCAACCGCCGAGTCTTATTAATTGAGAAGCGTCATAGTCTTGGCGATTGCTTAGTTCCTCTCTTCGGACACTTTACAATTTTATTGATGCCACGGCCGATCGCAAATTTCCTTGAAATTCGCCCAAAATTCGATCGCACTCTTCCTTCTCCAAACCAGTCCAGTGCATCATCAAAGCCAGCTTTACAGACTTGCCACTTTTTTCCAACAAAAAACCCGCTTCATCCCGACCCAAATCTGTTAAATCCTGCAACATCCGCACCGCCCGATCGCGCAATTTCTGATTAGTCACCGCCACATCAACCATCCGATTGCCGTAAACCTTCCCCAGCTTCACCATTACGCCAGTCGAAAGAATATTCAAAGCCATTTTTGTCACTGTACCCGCTTTCAACCGCGTCGAACCCGCGACTATCTCCGGGCCAACCAACAACCGAATATCCACATCAGCATCAAAACTCACTTGTTCGACGGGTACGCAGGCGATAAACACCGTTTTCGCCCCCCGCTGGCGCGCCGCCTGCAAAGCACCCGCCACAAACGGCGTCGTACCCCCAGCCGTAATCCCGACAACCACATCCAGATTGTTAATGTTACGGTGGGCGATCGCCTCAGCCCCATCCTCAGCCCGATCCTCCAAATCCTCCGAACTCCGCACCAAAGCCCCCGCACCCCCGGCTATTATGCCCTGTACGAGTTCTGGCGGCGTGCAGAAGGTGGGGGGACATTCGGCTGCATCGAGCACCCCCAAACGCCCGGAAGTACCCGCACCGACGTAAAATAGACGGCCTCCTTGACGCAGGGATTCGGCGGCGATCGACATCGCCCGGGCTAAATCTTCTCGGGCACGGGCGATCGCACTTAAGGTTTGGGCGTCTTCCCGGTTGAACAAGTCCACCAATTCGATCGAGCTAAGTTGGTCTAAATTCTCGCTGTTGGCATTCACCTGTTCCGTCAGCAGATGCCCGCGTTCTTCCAAATTCTTCATTTTTTCTCAGTTATTAATGGTCAGTTGGCAATTTTGGGATCGGGCGGGCAGAGTCAGGAGACATACAGAGTCCCAGCTTCAGCCTGGAAGCCTGTATCTAGAAATCGAGTCTAGGATTGAGAATGCAAAGGAGATATCAAATTTATCCTTCTTCCCTCGAACCTCTTCCCTCGAACCTCTTCCTTCTTCCTTCTTCCTTCTTCCTTCTTCCTTCTTCTCACAAAAGTCCTTCGAGTCGGCGACGCATAGAATCCAGTTCGTCTTGGGAAACGTCAGAATCCGACTCCGGCTGCGACTCCGGTTCCGACTGCCCCTCGGCCTGCCACTGAGTCTGTGCTACATTGTCTTCTGGCGGAATCGCTAGCGCGCCCGCCGGCACCAGTTCCCAATCATAATCAACACTGTCGCAAAACTCCTTAATTTCCTCATCGTCGATCGCCTCGACAGCGGGCTCGGGGAAATCCTGAGCTTCCAACATCACGCCAAAGCGGGTGGCGTCGTCTTCTGACTCAAACATCAGAACTTTGTTGCGATCGCCGAGTTGAATGGTGTGAATTCCCTCATTCTCGGTGCGGGCATTGAAGAGTAAGACGAACACTCGCATAAGTTTTAAAGACCTTCTTAACCACCGTTTTTTTATCTTAGAAGCGATCGGGCGATTTTAGATTTGAGATTTTAGATTTGAGATTGACTGTCGGTTTTAGGAGGTGTGGCGATTTTAGATTTGAGATTTTAGATTTTAGATTGACTCTGGGTTTTAGGAGGTGTGGCGTGTTTTGATTAAGTTTGGTAAAGGTTTCTGGAGTCTGCCCCGGCGTGGGGGAGCGATCGGGCGATTTTCCCATTGAAGATTTGAGATTTGAGATTGACAGCAGGTTTTAGGAGGTGTGGCGATTTTCCATTTTTCGCATTGAAGATTTGAGATTGACTCTGGGTTTTAGGAGGTGTGGCGTGTTTTGATTAAGTTTGGTAAAGGTTTCTGGAGTCTGCCCCAGGGTGGGGGGAGTGAATCTGGAAGTTCGATTTAATAGCTGCAAGCTTCGCTCGCGTGGCGCGACCGTCGGCACTTCCAACCTCAGTTCTGAGTCTACCAAAGGCATTCGCCACGCGATCGAATCAAAAAAAGTTATATAGCACCACGAAGACGGTTAGGACGTTCTCGCATTGCCCAAATATGAACTTTTATTGATTCTTCCTTCTGCCTTAAAGGCGTTACATCCGTTACATCCCGCACATTGCTCGTTGCCGAACTTCCTTCTCCTGTCTGATTTCCTCAATTCCTGAATTCTCACAAGCTTTGAGAAACACGCATGACTAACTCGGACGATGACAAAAAACAACTCGCACCCCGTCCAGGGCGCCGCTGGTGGCGTCTGCTGCTGCTTAGCGGTACGGGAGCGGGCATTCTCGCCTTGCTTGGGGCGGTAGCCGCACGGGAGTGGGTGCTCAAAAAGTTAGCTCCCTTAGTGGAAACTGAGGTCAGTCAGACACTGAAGCGGCCCGTGCAAATCGGACGTTTGGAGCGATTTTCTCCGACGAGTTTGCGGTTTGGTCGATCGGCTTTACCCGCAACTCCTACCGATCCCGATTACGCTTCTGCAGAAGCAGTGGAAGTGCGATTTTCCATCTGGCCGCTGCTGTTCAACCGCACGCTCAAATTAGATATTACTTTAGTTAAACCCCAGGCTTATATCGAACAGGATAATCAAGGCCGCTGGATTAACATTCAAACTGCCCAACAGAAATCTCCGGGTTTATTTAAAACTGAAATTAATGCCGTGCGAGTGGAAGATGTCGGCGCGGTTTTGGTGCCTAGTCCCGCAGTCGGACAAAAAACTTCGGCTCCGATTGCTGTAATTTTGAAAAATGGCAGCGCTCTCTTTCGCGAGAAAAATCAGCGCGTTCTCTACGAACTAAACGGTAACTTTACTAACAGCGATAACTTTATCGTTAAAGCTGATTCTCTGTTACCTGCTGCTCAAACTAACCTGCAGTTGCAAGGTCAAAATTTGCCTCTGCCAGACCTCGCTCGCTTGCTGAAACTTCCCGGCATTTCTTTACAAAAAGGCTTGGCAAATGGCAACTTGACCGTGCAACTGCGAGATGATAAATTATCGGGAATTACTGGAACGGCGAGTTTTGCCGGACTGCAAGCGAGAATTGAGCCGCTGAAACAGCTCGTACAAAATAGCAGCGGTCAATTGCGGTTTCAGGGAACTAATTTGATTGTCGATAGTTTGACGGGTAATTACGGTTTAATTCCCCTGCAAATAGCAGGAACAATTGCAACAGGAGCTAATTTTAATCTCGAACAAGCTAGCTTCAATCTGACAACTAACGTGCAACCAGTCGCTTTTGCAAGTGTTCTCAGTGCGGTGGAGACAGAGTTAGGGCAGAAAGTCGTGTTGCCGATCGCGGTTGCGGCGGAAGTCAAGGCGGATGCTAAGCTGACTGGAACTCGGGCGCAGCCAGTCTTGGCTGGTGCGATCGCCTCCACAAAACCCGCGACAGTCGATCGCCTGCAATTAAACAATATTAGCACTAATTTTAAATTGGAACGGGGGAGAATGCCTCAAACTCCCACTCCCAATTCTTCACCGTCAAACGGGCAGTTTTCCTCTTTAGCTTTGACATTGAGCGATATATTGGTTGTGCCGGCTGCGGGCGGTAAAATTGGCGGCAAAGGTGAAGTCGATCTAACATTGGGAAGTGACAATTCGCGATCGGGTTTGGTGTTTGACTTCCAAGCGGAAAATGTACCCGGAGACGCTCTCGCCCAAATTTACGCTGTCCCGATTCCTGCTACTGTTAAAATTGGCAGTGTCTGGGCAAAAGCTCAAGTTTTCGGCCCCTTAAACAACATTCAAGCCCGAGCTCAATGGCAAGCACCGCAAGGGACTTTCCCGGCTACGGGCGAAATTAGAGCCGATCGCAATTCGACGGATTTGCAAAATACAGTGGTGAAAATTGGCGGCGCTGCTGTGAATGTGGACGCGGCGCTCAAAGACCGTCAGTGGGAAGCTATAATCAAGGGCGATCGCGTGGCATTGAAAAGTTTACAGCCACTGATTCCCGGACTGGATTTACCTCCTGAATTAGCAGGTTTGTTCACCGGAACCGCCGAAGCTGCTGGAAATCTGGACGATTTGAGTTTAAATGCGATCGCAGCTAGCGGCAAAGGAACGCTGAATATTGCTGACAGTATAGTTGATGTCAATGCCAAACTGGAATCAGGTAGCTGGCAAGCTTCTGGCAAGACTGAAAAAGTTGCTATCAATCGCTTAATTGATATTGGCTTGCCGTTTTTATCTGCATCAAAATCTCAGACATCACCCGCCGCAAATCTAGACAATCTCAAATCCAAAATCCAAAATCTAAAATCGTTGGACGGCCAGCTAGCAGGTGAATTTCAAGCTGCGGGAAATGTTGACAATTTGACCGCTAGCGCCATCAATCTTAGCGCCAACGGTAAACTCAATATTGCTGACAGCAGTGTCAATCTCAAAGCAGAATTGACAGCCGGAAATTGGCAAGCAACCGCAGAAACCGATCGCACTTCCATCAGCCGCTTAGTAGATTTAGCGCTGCCGATTTTAGATGTAGCTTCCGCCTTCAATCCCGAAAATCAACAAGATAGCAATCTAAGATCCAAAATCCAAAATCTAAAATCGATCGAGGGCCAGTTATCGAGTCAATTTACAGCTTCGGGAAGTCTTGACAATTTGACGGCTAGCGCAATTAATCTCAACGGTAGCGGCCAACTAAATCTGGGCGGCAGCAATGTCAATTTTCAAGGAGAATTGGCACAGGGAAATTGGCAAGGAACCGCAGAAACCGATCGCACTTCCATCAGCAGCCTGGTAAATTTAGGATTGCCGCTGTTAGATGTGGCTTCTGCCTTCAATCCCGAAAATCAACAACAATATAGCAATCTAAAATCCAAAATCCAAAATCTAAAATCGCTTGACGGACAAATATCAAATCTAATTCAAGCGGCGGGAAGTCTTGACAAATCAGCAGATATAGCTGTCAACAGCAGCGGCAAACTCAATATTGCCGGCGGTACTGTTGATTTTAAGGGAAAATTAGATGCTGGACAATGGCAAGCTGTCGCGGATCTCGATCGAGTTATTCTGGGTCGCTTAGAACAAACAGTTCGCAATCTCCAACTGTTTACTCTCACGGCGACTTTACCTAAAGGATTTGACGGCAGAGTTAACGGCCAATTCCAAGCAGCGGGCAGTTTGGATAACTTGACAGCTAAAGGAATTCGTGCTAGCGGGGAAGGACGGATTTTGGTCGATCGACTCGGGGCGATCGACACTACAGCCAAATTGGAAAACGGCAACTGGCAAGCATTGCTGGAAACCAACGGAGTTACCGTCAGCAACTTAGAACAAACCCTCAAACAAACAGGTGTACTGACAGCCAATTTACCGCCAGAAATTGCCGGCACCCTCGACGGCAAAGTCCGAATTTTGGGAACTACAGATAATTTAACCGCCAACGGCATCACCGCCAACGGCGACGGACAAATTCGACTCGTGGGCGGCGGCGGAATTGTCAACGCCACAGGTAGCGCTGCATCTGGGAATTGGCGCGCCTCCATCGAAGGCGACCAAATTGCCCTAAGTCGCTTCCAGCAAGCCTTTGAAGCCCAGCGCCAAAGCTTGCAAGCCGGAGGCTTAGTCTCCCAAGCCCAAAATCTCCCGCTGCTGCGAGGACTGTTTAACGGCAATGTCAATTTATCCGGCCCGATAGCCGCTGCTTCGGCGCAAACAGTTCGCGCCGGCG
Source organism: Microcoleus sp. ARI1-B5 (assembly GCF_036705795.1). Lineage (NCBI taxonomy): Bacteria > Bacillati > Cyanobacteriota > Cyanophyceae > Oscillatoriales > Microcoleaceae > Microcoleus > Microcoleus sp. ARI1-B5. The sequence continues at coordinate 20,862 of NZ_JAUBVK010000026.1, read as the reverse complement.
GCAGTTTCCGCATCTCCCAATTGCCATTTTTGCAACAACCTTTGGAGGCGATATTTAATTGGGACGGCAAGCGGATAGAAGTTGAGAAAGCTACAACTCCCGGTTTGAGGGCCAACGGTTTTATTAACGTCGAGTTGGCGGGTAAAGGATTGCCCTCAATTTCCAATCTAGATTTGGATGTGAAACTCTCCAATTTTAACCTGGAAGCCTTACCGACAGAACAGTTGGCATTTTTGAGACCAATTGGTCTCAAAAATGCTTCAGAGAAAAATCAGCCTGTACGCGGCAATGTGGATTTCACGGGGCGCCTCACCGGCACCCTCGCCGCCCTCAGTTTAGTTGGCGACGTGGAAGTGCGGAATTTAGCAGTAAATGAAGTCGCTTTTGATCCGGTACTGGCGGGGAAAGTGACTGCGAGTTCCGATAAAAGTGTAGATTTGCGTTTGGCCGGCACCCAAGACAAAATCGAAGTCGCTTTAAATCAGTCGTTTTTGCCGACATCATTCTTAGTTAAACGCGGGGAATCGGTAGCCCGCGGCCAAACAGAGGGCGAAACTTTGCGAGTTAATTTAAGCGATTTCCCCCTGGCTGCTTTGAATCTCTCGCCGGGACAAGAGGCCGGTTTGGGGCCGATAACTGGTACTGTTTCGGGACAAGTCAACGTGCCCGGTTGGAAGATGCCGTTAAATCCAGCGACTTTGCAAGCAAGCGGACAAATTGCGATCGCCCAACCAGCGATCGGCTACATTAAAGGTGACAGTTTCCAAGCCGAATTCAGCTACGCTAACGGCAGCGCCACCCTCACAAACGGCATCTTCCGCCAAGGCAGCGGTCAATACTTAATTTCCGGCAACGTCAAAGCAGGCGCCAACCCCGAATTTGCCGGGAAAGTGAACATCCAGCAGGGGAATTTGCAGCAAGTTTTAGCCGCTTTGCAATATTTCAATTTAGGAGATTTCGCCCGCGGCTTAAAACCTCCGGTTTACGCTAGGGCCGCCTCTGTGCAAACTGTAGCAGTCGGAGAACCGGAAGCCCCGCTAATCGAACAGTTGCGCCGCTTGGCAGAAATTGAAGTAATTTTGCAGCAGCAGCAAGCAGTAAAATCATCGGAAAAATTGCCTCCCTTATCTCAATTGCAGGGAACTTTTGGCGGGGAAATTGCAGTCGCCGGTTCTTTGCGAACGGGCGTGCAAGCTCAATTTAACGTCAAAGGCGATAATTGGCAGTGGGGAAAATATGTCGCCGAACAGTTCAGCATTGATGGCAGTTTTCAGGACGGGATTTTAACTGTTTTGCCTCTGGAAATTCGATCGGGCAAAAGTGCGATCGGGTTTTCGGGACAACTCGGACAAAAAGCTCAATCCGGGCAGTTGCGGATCGAAAACGTACCCGTGGAAGAGTTAGCAAAACTGGTGGAATTGCCCTTTGTGGATGTAACCGGAAACTTAAATTTGCGGGCGAACTTGGCCGGCAGTTTAGAAAATCCGCAAGCCACCGGCGAATTGAGTTTGCTTGACGGGACGCTAAACGGAGAACCGATTAAAAAAGCCGACGGCAGTTTCAGTTACAGCAACGCCCGCCTGAATTTTGGCGGCAGCGCTTTGGTGACTCAAACCGAACCAATTGAAGTGCAGGGAAGTTTGCCTTTTGAGTTGCCGTTTGCTGCGGTGAAAGCTGACAGCAATCAAATTGATTTGAGGGCGAATTTGCAAAATGAGGGTTTGGCAATTATTAATGTATTGACTCCAAAAGTTGCCTGGGTCAGCGGTAAGGGACAGGTGCAAATTCGCGTGGGAGGGACGCTGCAACAGCCTGTAGCGCAAGGAATTGCGAATTTTGAAAATGCAACCGTCCGGGCGAGGGCTTTCCCAGAACCGCTGACAGGGCTGACTGGGACGGTGCGCTTTGAGGGCGATCGCATTCGGGTAGAGGGAATTCGGGGACAGTTGAGTAAGGGAGAAGTCGTAGCCCAGGGCGTGATTCCGCTGTCTGTGCCCTTTGCTGCGGGCGATGTCGATGCGGCGAATCCTTTGGCTGTCAATCTGGACAAGTTGGCATTGAATCTCAGAGGATTGTACCGCGGCGGCGCAGTCGGTCAAGTCCAGGCAACGGGCACGGCTTTGCGGCCGCAGTTGAGCGGTAACATTGAACTGTACGACGGCGAGGTATTTCTCCCCAGCGCCGGCGGGGGCGGAACTCGGTTAGCTTCTTCTTCTTCCCCTTCCGATTCCGATTCTCCTTCAACATCTTCTCCTTCCGATTCTCCTTCGACATCTTCCCCTTCGACATCTTCCCCTTCCACATCTTCCCCTTCCTTTGAAGTTGGATTAAACGATTTGGGGCTGAAGTTGGGCCGGGGAGTGCGGGTAACGAGTGCGCCGATATTGAATTTTCAGGCGACAGGGGCTTTGACGGTGAATGGAACTTTAGACGATATTCGCCCTGCGGGTACGATTCGCTTGACTTCGGGCTCGGTGAATTTGTTTACAACGCAGTTTAGACTCGATAAAGGATATCCACAAACTGCTACCTTTGTACCAACACAAGGACTCGATCCGACATTGGATGTGAGATTAGCAACGTCGGTACAGGAAGTATCGCGCTTCCGCACTCCGGGAACATCTGTAGCCTCTGAAATAGCCGACGAACCGACAAGTTTCGGCAGCGTGCGAAGCGTGCGAATTCAAGCGTTAGTGCAGGGAAAAGCCTCTGGGTTAGCGGAAAATCTGGAGTTGAGGAGCTCTCCGAGTCGATCGCAGACAGAGATTGTAGCGCTATTAGGCGGCAGTTTCGTGCAAACATTGGGACAGGGAGACAGTACGCTGGCGATCGCAAATTTAGCGGGTGCGGGTTTATTGAACAACATTCAATCTGCGGTTACTAACGCCACGGGGTTGAGCGAATTTCGCTTATTTCCCACTCGAATCAGAGGCAACGAAGGACAAACAGCTAGTTCCAGTTCTGGGGCCGCTGCCGGTGCGGGTTCCCTCGGTATAGGCTTGGAAGTTGGGGCCGATATCACGCGCAATATTTCAGCATCAATCATTCGAGTTTTGTCAGCAAATCAGCCAACAGAATTTAACGTGCGGTATCGTTTAAACGACAAAATTTTGCTCAGAGGTTCAACCAATTTCCAAGGAGACAATCGCGTCACCGCCGAATACGAATTGAGATTTTAGTTATTACGAATAATTGTCATATCCGCAGAAACCCGGTTTCTTCCCAAATATTTTGCCACCCAACCCAAATCTTGTAAGAAACCGGGTTTCTTGGCCTTTGCATACTCAGACAATTTCCAATTTCCAATTCCCCAGGACTAATTCCCCAGGACCAATTCCCCAGGACCAATTCCCCAGGACCAATTCCTAAATAATTTGCTATAATATAAATAGCAAAACCAAAACGGTACTGCTAGCCCCGCACACAAGGTTATGGGAGTTAAGTCACATGGCAAACAAACTCCAAGTGAACACACAGTCGATCGGATACAGCGACTTATACTGGAACCGATTTAGTCCGAGAGTCGCGACTATCAGCAGCATCCGCAACGCCAACCACTGGGACGGCGGATTTATCACCTACATTGCATATCCCACAAAAGTAGAAGCCACAGCAGCAATGAAACATTTGCTCCTGCATCAAAAAGCTGCCGATGTCGATATGCGAAAAGCCAAGCGGATGAAAGCAAAAGGCATTCGGTGGGAACTCAAAATTCGGGGTTTAGCTTTTAATGAAGTGTTGAAACTGGCCACAATGGACATAGCTGGAAAGCTAGTTATGTCACCTGTAACAACTACTCAAGCCACAGGCTGATAACTGCATTTATAATAAGAGGTTGGGTTGAGACAGCAAAACCCAACCTCACAAAATCCAGCCCTTCCCCTATTTCTGAACGTCCATCTTTCTCATCCTCTGGGTCAAGAGCGCCCTCTGCATTTACTTCAAAAAAATTATATAAAATATATGCGTTTCATCAGCCCCAAGACAGATTTTGCATTCAAAAGAATATTCGCATCTTCCGAACATCCAGAAATCCTAATCAGCTTCCTAAATGCAATGCTGTATAACGGAGAACCCACAATCCAAGAATTAGAAATAATTGACCCTTATTCAGCCGCCAGCGTCACAGGATTGAAAGACACTTACCTAGATGTCAAAGCCAAGATTACCGGTAACAAAACCGTGATAGTTGAAATGCAGGTACTCAACGTCGCCGCCTTTGAAAAACGAGTCGTGTACAACGCCGCCAAAACCTATTCTACTCAACTCAAAGCTGGAGAAGGTTATTTAAAATTAAATCCGGTCATTGCTTTAACCATCACTGACTTTATCTTATTTGAAAACACCGAACAACTAATTTCTCAGTTTGAATTCAAAGAAATCAAAGAGAACTTCGCCTATCCCAACTGCGAGTTAAAGCTAGTGTTTGTCGAGTTGCCGAAATTCAAAAAAGAATTGAATGAACTCCAAACTCTGCCGGAAAAGTGGATTTATTTCATGAAGAACGCCCCCTCTTTGGAAGCAGTACCAGAGACATTGGAGTCTGTCGAAGAGATTAATACCGCGCTGGAAATTGCCAAGCGAACTAATTTAACAGTGAAAGAAGCGGAGGATTTGGACAAGCGAGAAATGTTTATTCAAGACCAGCTAGGCTCTGTTATGAAAGGGATAGAAATTGGTCTACAACAGGGGATCGAACAGGGAATACAACAGGGAATCGAACAGGGAATCGAACAGGGAATACAACAAGGAATCGAACAAGGGATTGAAAGGGGAATCGAACAAGGGATTGAAAGGGGAATAGAAAGAGGTAAAATTGAGGGAGAAATAGGATTAATTATGCGTCAGATTGTGCGGCGGGTGGGTGATGTTAGACAGGAAGTTCAAACTCGCATCCAGGGGTTATCTGCGGAACAGTTGGATGATTTGGGAGAGGCTTTGTTGGATTTTAGGAGTCAAGAGGATTTGATGGCGTGGTTGGAGTCGGTGGCGGGATGAACTCATGAGTTAAAAAGAGAGTCAATCGATTGCGCGATTTTAGATTTTAGATTTTAGATTAAAGAATTGAAGCATTGACCCCACGGATAAATTCGGGGGGCAAGTTTCATCGGATACAAATTTTTTATTTTTTCATAAATTAATACTGGGGCTTGTATCATGGATGCTTTCGGTCAGGGATTTTTAACGCGGATTTGGTAGAATTCCCAATCTCTGCATTCATTTAAACTTTAGTATCTGCGGGGACTTCTCTCTGTACGAGCATCCAACCTAAGAGTGCTAAAATAAGACCGATCGCCAAAAATCCTAAATCCCAAGTTAACTCGTTAACACCGGGTTTGACGTGGTGGATTCCCAAAATTTGATGGTCAACAATGCCTTCAACAAAGTCAAACAATCCAGCACCAATTAATATGGAACCGAAAAAAGTTTGAGTTGACAAAGGAACATCTTTGCGCTTCACCGCACGCCACAAACAGAAGATTCCTGCCACTGTTACCAACCAATCCGCAGCGTGAAACAGTCCGTCTCCGAGGGTATTTAATTCTAAACCGGCGACGGTAGCATCGGTTTTAACGCTGCTAAACATATGGTGCCACTGCAGGAGTTGGTGCAGCACAATGCCGTCAAAAAAGCCTGCTTGACCGATACCGAGGAGAATTCCTGCGATAATTAGAGGTCGGCGGTTGTTAACTGTGGTGGCGGGTGAGTTTGTACGATCGTCCAATGGAAAACCTCAGATGCTTTAACTGCTGAGCCTCAGGCTGTGTAGGGATTTGCCAGTACATTTTTTAGTTTGGCTGGGGAGGAAGGGCGATCGCATCATCCGCGAGAGAGATTTCTGGAGTTGATGGGGGCTACAATTAAATCGGTTGAGGATTTGAGATAATTTTCGTGAATTAATTCGGATGATTTATTACGCCTGTAGGGGCGGGTTCACCCTAATTTATCAGACACAACAAAAAATATTGTAAACCCGCCCCCACCCACCGGATTATCGGTGAATTTCCCATCTAGTTTAGATTAAATCCGCCAATTAATTAGAGTAATTCATTGGGCGGGGGCGGGTTTATTTAGATTGTTATTGAGCGACATAGATGTTGGTGAACCCGCCCCTACAGAACCTTTGTCTAGGCAAATACGGCTTCTACGGCTTTCGGCAATGCGATCGGCACAAAATATGCGGCTGGATACAAATAATCTTCGCCTGATTCATCAATAACTCGGATATATTGATGTTCCGCAGCGAGATTATCGGGTATAATTCGATAAATTTTTCGGACTTCCAAGGATGCTTGATAATCTTGATTGTTAATGCAAACTACAAATTTGGTTTCCAAGTTAAACTTCAACATATTTGCATAAAGTAGTAGTGGTAGGGTGCGTCAGTTTAGTAACTCTCAACGATCGCCGAAAATCTCATTCTGACGCACCATTTATTCCGGCGTGCGTCAGTTGTGAGATTGTCAGGAAAGTAGCGACAATCTCCCTAGCTGACGCACCCTACTTCACGAGAATTTATTGATTCCTCTGGTGTTTTGCTTTGACTAGCTGCAATCTCTGTCTTTAATCCTAAAGCCTTCAGCAAATCCATAAATCTATAAATCTCTTCTCCCCCTGATGCTTTCAGCAATTTCTGAAGTTGATCCCAATTTTGTAAATCGTCTTCAGCTATTATAGAGACTTGACTTTGAGCTTTAACTATGTCTCTGAGTACCGTCAGTAACAGTTCGGGTTCCGGTGCTTTTTCTTCTAAAATTGCTTGAATATAAGCAGCAGTTTCTTCAATGTCTTGAAGCGAGTTAATCAGATAATCATGGTAACTGTGCGTTTTAGGCATCGTCTCTACTCCTGAATTCTATCCAGTATTCTTTGGCTTTGCGAATATCTCGATCTTGGGTACTTTTATCTCCACCGCAAAGGAGGAGTATAATAGTTGAGTCTCTTTCTGCGAAATAAACCCGGTAGCCGGGGCCCCAGTCAATTTTCAATTCGGAAACACCCTCTCCTACGGATTTACAGTCTCCTAAATTACCAAGAGCAACTCGCTGAAGTCTACCTTTTATTTTAGCTTTCCCTTCGCGATCGCGCAAAGCATCAAGCCAGTCTTCAAAAGGGATTTTTCCCTCTAAGGTTTCATAGGTTTGAATTTCACGCTTGTGGACTTCCATGACTCTATTTAGTAAAAGCCTAAGTGTCAAATGATATGATTTCTGGTAGCTGCGATTTTGTATGTCACGGGGTGCGATCGAAGTGAAGCAATCTCAAGCGGTAGGGTGCGTCAGTGTGGTAATTCTCAATGAGTACCGAAAATCTCATTCTGACGCACCATTTATTCCGTGGTGCGTCAGTTGTGAGACTGTCAGGAAAGTAGCGACAATCTCACTCTTCTGACGCACCCTACTTCTAAGTGAATCGCATTGAGATATAATTTAGTTTTAACACAACACAAATCATTGTCCTATGAAAACCGTTGACAAAAGTCAATTAACCGCTCAATTACTAGAATTATTACAACTTGTCGAGCTAGAAGGCGAAGAGATTTTAGTGATGGATGGGAATAAACCAGTTGTGAGAATTTCGCAGTATGAAAAGTCTCTTTCAACGGAAGAATTATTTAAGGATATGCGGGGGAAAGTTAAATATTTTGAAGATTTAACTACGCCAATATTTATTTGATCGAGTATTTTGTAAGGTGCGTCGCTATGAGATTGTCGATTTTTGTTTGGGAATTTTCGAGGCGACACACCCTACTTCACTGTTACTTACCCAACGCGAAAAGATTGGCCTATCGCTTGAAATTCTTGAGTCTCTTCTCGCTGCAATTGCTGTCTAATTTTGGCAAATTTCCTAACTGTTTCCACAGAGTACAACCGTTCTCCACAGCTTAGGCAAACTTCAGCGGATACTTTTAAGATAGCAGTATGCTTGCCACCCCGCAAAAGTTTATCGACTTCTTTTATAACTATTTCACCGCCGCAAATCGGGCATTTTTCTACATATAGCATTGTTAATTTCTCCTTTGTATCCAATTAATCCATCGATTCGCATCGGGCCGATAAACTGTAATTAGGATAGCTAGTTTATTGCTAGGGACATAAGACCAAACACTGTGAATAGGATCGCCTCTAAAGCTTTCACCATAGATTAAGTATCGGGGATAGGGTTTTTCTTTGGGATAATTTTCGATGATTTCACCATAAAGGACGGAAAAGTAGATTTCATCAAATGAGAGATTATCATCCTCTGCTTCTTCATCAGCATGGTCTGTAATTCGCACCCGATTTGCTAATATTGCTTCTATGATCTCGTTGAGATTCATTCGTTGTTTGTAAATTTTATGCCAATTTTAATGAAATCCCAAAATCCTTAGATGTTACACTTTACAAATCTCGACCCGAGAGCAGAGAAACCCACTCCCATGAACCTCAACCGCCTACCCTCGGTTGGGAGGTGTCCTTCTGGTGCTTTGGTATTAAATTTTAGATCGTTATACCCCAACCAATCACTATTCACATGCCAACCTACCCGATCGCCAAAAGCTTCCCAATTTTTCCGATCATCTTCCCTTGTTCCCCCCAGACTTTGATAGATGCGCTTCTGCACCGAAAAACCAAAACGTCCATTACTATATTTCACCCAAAGTTGATCGATGGTGCATAAATCTTCACAGGGAAATCTATCAATATCTTCAATTCTCAGACCGCTTTCGCCTGTTCTCCCGGCTGCTTTCAATATCATATTTGTCGTTTCCTTATCCGCATTTTTCCATTGTCCAGTTGCCAGTAAATCGCGCAACTTAGTATAGTCTACTCCGCGTTCTGACTTGAGGGTAACATCAGCAGAAATTGGAATAGGTAATAATACATTTGTAGGCGGTGGAGGTGGACAAACTGGGGATGAGCATGTCTCATTATAATCTACTGCCAGATTACAAATATCGATGCGATAGAAGAGAGACCCTCTCCTACCATTCAACCAACCAATCCTACCTCGCGGGAGTCGTCCTGGTGTTTTGGTGTCAAATTTTAAATCTTCATACAACAACCAGTTATTCTGTACACGCCAACCTACCCGATCGCCAAAAGCTTCCCAAATTTTCTTATCATTTTCCCTAGTTCCGCCCAGATTTTCATATATGCGCTTCTGCACTGAAAAGCCAAAAAGTCCATTACTGTATTTCACCCAAAGTAGATCTATGGTGCGTAAATCTTGACAGGGAAATCTATCAATATCTTCATAACTCAGACAGAATTTGCCTGTTCTATCCTTTACTTCTAGCATCCTATTCACCGTTTCCTCATCCGCTTCTTGCCATTTTCCAGTTGCTAATAAATCGCGCAACTTAGTGTAGTCTACTCCGCGTTCTGACTTGAGGGTAACATCAGGCTCAATAGGAGTAGGATTAGGAGGTGCAGCTTCCGGGGATTTGTCGGTTGTAGCACTATTTTTAGAACTCGGTTGATATGGTATAGCTGCTGGCTGTGTCTCTGCAATGCCAATTCTTTTTAGTGCTTTAATCGCATCCATATCGCCACCAGGAGATGCAGCCAACACCCGAATCCATAACTGTTCTGCCAGATCGAAATCTTTGTGAATCTCAGCAGAGAAAGCATCATTTTTCATCGGTGCAACATCAGCTTTAGTTGCATATTGGGGGCAAAGAATCAAGTGATACTTGCTGGCTGGCTCAGCAATCATATAAGGAGTTTGTCGCGACGTATCACCTTTTTTGTATTGCCGAATCAAATCGGGAACTCGCCCATTCAAATAATGATTCAATCGCTCAACAGTTGCACATCGACCTTGAGCGCCTAACCCTTCCAGCAGTGCTTTTGTAAAAATTCCTTGCTGTAAATCATCAATTTCATAGGACAACTCATTAGGACTGCAAGAAAAAATTGTAATCACTCCCTTTTCTCGCGCAACTTGAGCGGCTTGATTGCCAACTCCTTCTCCTGATTTACTTCCTTGACTCCGACAAGCATCCAGAATTAGGACAACATTATCAGCACCGCAGCGACGCAAGCGTTCTGTCAAGTAATTAATGGAAATCGCTGTATGTTCAATGTCCCCCCAATCGCTATCAGAAGCCATCAGATAATCACACCCATTATGCCGCATTCCGTGTCCGCTGAAAAAAAACCAAAAGTTATCCCCAGCTTGCATAAATGGTTTTTCAAACTTCGTCCTCAAAACTCTTCTCAGGTTGCTAAAAGAAGCACGAGTCGATTCACCTGAAATATTGGGCGAGTCCTCTGAAAACAACAATACTTGCTCAAATCCCGCTTCTTTGACAAGAAAATCTCGCATTAATTCTGCATCCAGTTTGGCATACTTCAACGGTTGCGAGAATTCATATTTATTAATGCCAATTGATATTGCCCTATTTCTTCCCATTTCACCTTAAGACTTACGTTTAAACCTTAACAATACAGTTCTTGTATCTGCAACTTTTGCCCCCATAGCCATTAAACTGAAAGAACCCTCAGCATTAATACCAACGGATAACTCAATTTCAGATAACTCGATCGCCTTCATGTCAGCTTCCAGATCCGCTGCACTGAACATTTTATCCACCGTTTTCATGAACTCAGCCAGTTCTTTTTCTAATTTCTTGATACTGACTTTGTGCAGCCGCAAGCTATCCACCGCTTTTGTCACCTGCTTGTGTGCAGACTCAGTTGGCTGTTGTGCATCAAAAAAACCAGAATAGTCTCCTGTATGTGCCCCAATCTTCGCACCCTCCAAATCAGGTGCTTCCGGTGACTCATCGGGAGTATCGCCGCTAGTCGCAATGCTAATCATTTCATCTGGCATAACTGCCGATCGCTCCAAACAAAGTATTTATATAATTTTGCCAGATCCTAACCCAGATTGTAACGATAAATTATACCCAAAATCTTCATCAACGTATCTTCGCCCTCCCGGTGATGGCTGCGTAACACGACAAGCCCAACCTACATCATGTGAGTGAGAGGTACGCGAGCATTTTTATCCCAAATCCCAAAACCCAAAACCTGTTTGTCCAAACAGGTCATTTCTATGGCAACCTAAAAAACAGGAAACAGAATTTTATAGACCTTGGTAACAGAAAACTAGCAATCAATTATGCAAACTCTGCCCAATCCAACTAAAACCGCATCTAGCCAACCAGTATTCGACACCACCATCAAACGCCGCAAAACCAGACCCGTCAAAGTCGGTAGCGTCACGATCGGCGGCGGCAACCCCGTCGTCGTACAATCGATGATTAACGAAGACACCCTCGACATCGACGGTTCAGTCGCCGGAATACGGCGATTGCACGAGATAGGCTGCGAAATCGTCCGCGTCACCGTGCCCAGCATGGCCCACGCCAAAGCCTTAGCCGAAATCAAGCAAAAACTGCACGCCACCTACCAACCCGTACCCCTCGTCGCCGATGTCCACCACAACGGGATGAAAATTGCCCTGGAAGTCGCCAAACACGTAGACAAAGTGAGAATCAATCCCGGACTGTACGTGTTCGAGAAGCCGAAAGCCGACAGAAGCGAATACACCGACAGCGAATTCGCCGAAATTGGCGAAAAAATCCGCGAAACCCTGGAACCTCTGGTAATTTCCCTGCGCGACCAAGACAAAGCCTTGCGAATCGGCGTCAATCACGGTTCCCTCGCCGAACGGATGCTGTTTACCTACGGCGACACCCCCGAAGGCATGGTAGAATCCGCCCTGGAATTCATCAAAATTTGCGAATCCCTCGACTTCCGCAACATCGTAATTTCCCTGAAAGCCTCCCGCGCGCCCGTGATGGTGGCTGCTTACCGCTTGATGGTGCACCGGATGGACGAACTCGGCATGGATTACCCCCTGCATCTCGGCGTCACGGAAGCAGGAGACGGCGAATACGGCCGCATCAAATCCACCGCAGGCCTGGCACCCTTGTTAGCTGACGGTATCGGCGACACCATCCGCGTCTCGCTGACAGAGGCCCCAGAAAAGGAGATTCCTGTTTGCTACAGCATTCTGCAAGCCTTGGGACTGCGGAAAACGATGGTTGAGTATGTCGCTTGTCCTTCCTGCGGTCGCACTTTGTTTAATTTAGAGGAAGTGTTACACAAAGTGAGAGAGGCTACGAAGCATCTCACGGGTTTGGACATAGCAGTAATGGGCTGTATTGTCAATGGCCCGGGAGAAATGGCTGATGCTGATTACGGCTACGTTGGGAAGCAACCGGGTTATATTTCTCTGTACCGCGGCCGGGAAGAAATTAAGAAAGTGCCGGAAGACCGAGGCGTGGAAGAATTGATTAATTTGATTAAATCGGACGATCGCTGGGTTGAACCTGAGTAGGCTTGACTGGATTTAGTTTTGAGGTTTGGGGCGATGCTCAAAGCAAAGGGTGTCAACTTAAGCCTGAAACCGTTGAAAAATCTCGCTTTGATCCGAGGCCAGATCCCCCCTAGCCCCCCTTCTTAAGGGGGGGGACAAGAGCGATCGACAGTCCCCCTAGCCCCCTTTAAGAAGAGGGGGGGAGAAGAAAGCCTTCTCAAAGTCAACCCCTACTCCCCTGCGCGATCGGGGTATGCGAGGGGGCTCGACGCTCGAATACACAGCAGACAAAGGATTTTAGGCATTCGCAAATCCATCCCCTACACCTGCGTCCGCATCCGGCTGCGGTAGCCTCTGCTTCGGGAATACAACTCGGCAAAGTTGAATAAATATGTATCCAAAATCCGACCGAGCCTTGCCTGTGTTAGATTGGGCGTGATTATTCTGAACTCTTTTCCTCCCGCGCGTCAGACAAATGGTTATAACAAAACGAGGGCTTGTTCTAAGTGCAGCAGCGGTGGTACTCACTGCTGTAACTCTTGCCAACAGCGGTTGCAATCCTAAATCTCTACCTTCTTTTAGGGACAGTCCTAAAGAGTTGGTTGATGAAGTTTGGCAAATTATTGACAAAAGTTATGTTGATGGCACTTTTAACCAGGTTGACTGGAAAGCGGTGCGGAATGATTATTTGAACCGGACTTATAGCAGCGATGAGGAAGCTTACAAAGCAATTCGGGAAATGCTGAAGAAGCTGGACGATCCTTATACGCGGTTTATGGACCCTGAAGAGTTCAAGAATATGCAGGTTGAAACTTCTGGGGAACTGACAGGAGTGGGGATTCAGTTGACTCAAGATGAGAAAACTAAAAAGTTGGTGGTGATTTCGCCGATCGAAGATACCCCTGCTTTTACTGCTGGTATTCTGGCAAAAGATATCATTACTAAGATTGACGGCAAGAGCACCGAAGGTATGGATACGAATCAAGCGGTAAGTTTGATTCGCGGCCAGGCGAATACTGAGGTGACGCTGACTGTTTTGCGGCAAAGCAAGGAATTAGAATTTAAGCTGAAGCGCGCTAAAATTGAAATTCATCCTGTGCGGAAGTCTGTGCAGAAAAGCCCGATCGGAGAAGTCGGCTATATTCGCTTAAATCAGTTCAGTGCGAATGCTGCATCGGAAATGCGATCGGCAATTAAGGATTTGGAACAGAAAAAGGTGACGGGCTATATTCTAGACTTGCGTTCCAATCCCGGCGGGTTGCTGTACGGAAGTATAGAAATTGCTCGGATGTGGCTCAAAGAAGGTACGATCGTCTCGACGGTCGATCGCGTCGGTGAAGCCGATCGACAAACCGCAAAGGGGGCAGAGCTTACAGACAAACCTTTAGTTGTACTCGTAGACGGCGGTTCAGCAAGCGCTAGCGAGATTCTATCGGGTGCTTTGCAAGACAACAAGCGCGTGGTTTTAGTGGGAACGAAGACGTTTGGTAAAGGTTTAGTTCAGTCAGTGCGTGGCGTGGGAAAAGGTGCAGGTTTGGCGGTGACAATTGCCAAGTATTTTACTCCCAACGGCACTGATATCAATCACATGGGAATTAAACCGGATGTTGTGGTTGAACTCACTGACGCTCAAAAACAGGAGTTGAGGCGCGATCGCGATAAAATCGCTACGGCAGCAGATCCGCAGTACGCGAAAGCTTTGGAAGTTTTGACTAATAAAGTTACTGGTAAAACAGGAGATAGTAAGGCTGAGTCGAAACCGAAGGCGGCGCCCGCTAAACCGACTGTGGCGCAGGCTAAACCGAGTGCGGCACCTGCTAAATCTAAGTAGCAAGTTTGTCGTAAGGACTTCAGTCTTTTTTTAAGTTTTGCAGGACTAAAGTCCTTACTACGAACAGTTTGTGCAATCTAATTTATTGCGGTTGACATTTGCCGGCGCGAATTAAACCGATGCGTCGGGCGATCGCATCTTCTGCAGAATCGTAAGGGCCCCACTGTTCTATAATAGTGGGGCTTTGCTGTGCGATTTGGGCGATGGGCAAAATCTCGCAATTACCAGCAGGACGTTTGACAATGTAGAATTTTGGTGTTGCTGTCATAGCTAAATTCATCACCTAAAAACTGGATACTAACTAATATAAGACGGCGGTTGAAACCGCGTCTATACAAACGATGTCCGCTTTCGGGCCGACTGAAGACAATAACCGTCTAATCTTCAACCCGCTCCCGTCGGGTAAAGTCTCGTGTAAACCTGGTTTCAACCGCCGTCTAATCTTCAACCCGCGCAGGCGGGTAAAGTCTCGTGTAAACATGGTTTCAACCGCCCGGTTTCTGTTCAGCATTGGGATAAGAATTAAAAAAAACTAACACTTTCGGAAGATGCCAGAAAATTTATCTATGATAAAAATATAGACATTTGTCTAAACCGTGCATTAAACACTTTCTCTTCTCACCAAAATATTCTAATCTATACCGAAAAAACAAATGCAATTTGTTCCCAAAACACTCGCCGAAAATCAACCAGAAATCATCCCAGTTAAAGAATCCCCGCCGCCAGAACTTGTTACTTTCGATGTCAGCGGGATGAAATGTGCCGGCTGCGCGAAAGCAGTTGAACGCCAACTCATGCAGCATTCAGGCGTAATTTCAGCTTGCGTTAACTTAGCCGTAGAAGTCGCGACGGTTGAGTGTCAACCGGGGGCTGTCGATGCAGAGGCTTTAGCGAAAAAGTTGACTGATAATGGATTTCCCTCTCAGTCTCGTTTAGGTGAAAATCAGCCGGAAGCAGAAGCGGCAACAATTGAACGGCGGCGACAAGAAATTAGACAGCAAATCAAGCAATTGACGATCGCCCTTATCCTAATTATTCTATCCGGTTTAGGTCACGTACTCGGCACAAAAGCCCCAATTCTCACCAATATTTGGTTTCACTGGGGACTCGCCACCCTAGCTTTGCTGCTACCGGGCCGCCCGATTATCGTTGACGGCTGCCGCAGTTTGTGGCGAAATGCACCGAACATGAATACTTTGGTAGCTTTAGGCGCTGTCACAGCTTACACCGCTAGCAACGCGGCGCTGCTGTTTCCACGGATGGGATGGGAGTGCTTTTTTGACGAACCGGTGATGCTGCTGGGCTTTATTTTGTTGGGCAAAACTCTCGAACAGCAAGCCAGACGGCGCGCTGCATCAGCTTTGCAAGCTTTAATCGCACTGCAACCGGCGAAAGCCCGCTTAGTTGATTTTAAACTCCAGATTTTAGATTGGGACTCTCAAGAATTGCCTGCAAACTCGACATCTGCAGTCTACAATCCACAATACATTGAAATTCCAGCCGATCGCGTCCGAGTCGGAGAATGGCTGCAAGTTTTGCCAGGGGAAAAAATACCGGTAGACGGCGAAATTTGCGAAGGCAAAACAACCGTAGATGAGTCGATGCTGACTGGCGAATCGATGCCTGTTTTGAAGCAACCAGGAGATACAGTTGCGGCGGGAACTATCAATAAATCCGGGGCAGTTGTGATGCGGGCAACTCGCACGGGTCAGGAAACAACTGTAGCTCAAATGGTGGCTTTGGTGCAAGCCGCCCAAACTCGCAAAGCGCCGATTCAACATTTAGCTGATACTGTCGCCGGATATTTTGTCTATGGCGTAATGGCGATATCGGCTTTAACTTTCCTATTTTGGTATTTTGCCGGGACTCATATTTGGCCTGGGGTGCTTTTAGGACACGATATGGGTCATGGGGCATGGGGCATCGGCCAAACAGGGCAATCGGGCATCGGCCAAACAGGGCAATTGGGCATGGGAAATCAATTATCAATTACCGATTACCAATCGCCTTTGCTGTTAAGTTTGAAATTGGCGATCGCAGTTTTAGTCATTGCTTGTCCTTGCGCTTTGGGACTGGCTACCCCAACTGCAATTTTAGTCGGTTCTGGCATCGGGGCGGAGCGCGGGCTGTTGATTCGCGGTGGCGATGTTTTAGAACGAGTGCATCAATTAGATACCGTGGTTTTTGACAAAACAGGCACTCTCACAACCGGAAATCTCGCACTCACAGATTATTTGCCGATTTTCCAGAATTATGAGTTGGATTTGAACTCAGATATTAATGTTGGCAACAAACAAGATGCCTGTTCCACAATTGACTCAAAACTGCTGCAAATTGCCGCAGCGGTGGAAAGAGGCGCTTGTCATCCCATCTCCGCCGCGATTTTGCAGGAAGCTCAACAGCAAGGTTTGCCGCTGCTACCTGCTGAGGATTTCTACACTGAACCGGGCTTGGGGGTTTCTGCTTTAGTAGAGGGCCGGCGGGTGTTCGCGGGGAATGCTGAGTGGATGAGCGAGCAGGGCGTCGCTGTGGCTGCGGAACTTTTGGAGTCTTGCCAAGGCAAAACGGCGGTTTACGTCGCTTCTGGGGGCGTTTTGCTGGGGGTAATCGGGCTAAAAGATACTCTGAGGCCGGATGCTAAGGCGGCGGTGGAACGTTTGCGGGGCATGGGATTGCGGGTGATGATGCTGACGGGCGATACGGCGTCGGCGGCGGTGGCGACTGCGCAGCAGCTAGGTTTGGCGGCGGCTGATGTTTTGGCCGAAGTGCGGCCGGAGGGGAAGGCGAGGGCGATCGCCAGTTTGCAAGCCCAAGGCTGTAAAGTGGCTGTGGTGGGGGATGGCATCAATGACGCCCCGGCTTTGGCTCAAGCTGATGTCGGTATCGGTTTGCACTGCGGCACTGATGTCGCGGTTGAGACTGCTCAAATTGTGCTGATGCGAAATGCTTTGATGGATGTTGTTGAGTCGATAGAGCTCGGGCGCGCTACTTTCAACAAGATTCGCCAAAATTTATTTTGGGCTTTTGGTTACAATACTCTGGGAATTCCGGTTGCAGCGGGTATCTTGCTGCCTGCAACCGGAATTCTACTCAGTCCTGCCGCGGCCGGGGCATTTATGGCGTTTAGTTCTGTTAGCGTTGTTACCAATTCTTTGCTGCTGCGCCGGAAGTTTCGAGCTTAAATTTAGACCTTCCACATAAAAGTCATCAGTAATTAGTCATTAGCCAGGAACTAATGACTGATGACTGATGACTGATGACTGATGATGTATGGCTACAGTGCCATACTTTCCAAGAGTCGCCAGTTATTGTTTTTCATAATTGAACGACTGACGAGCTCGAACATTTGACGGCAGTGGTTGTTGGTTTGCAGGGGCAATTCCTCGTTTTTGATCACGAAATTCATGCGAACCTCTGATTCGCTGGCCGTGTTTTTCTCAATTAGGACTTCGGCGGTGACAAGTTTGGGAATCGAAACTTGACCGGGAAGTTCGCGAGCCATGACGGAATCTCCTGTATTGTAGATAATATCAAGATTGCATGACTCTAAAATTTCAATCAGGGACTGACGGAGACGGTCGATCGGAACGGCAACGATAAAAAAACCAGTATAGCGAGCCATAGAAAACTCCAACCGTGAGGCATTTAGACTTTATCATCATACCGAACCTAGAACAGATTTACAGAACAATATAGATTTATTTTATGCAGGTGGAAAGTTAGGCAATGAAGGGGAAACTTATCGTATTTGAGGGGGTAGAAGGTGCGGGAAAAACTACTCAAATGCAGCGATTGATACATTTGCTGCAATCAAGTTGTTTTCAGAAAGTCCGGTTGGTGGCTACTCGCGAACCGGGGGGTACGGAGTTGGGAAAAGGACTGCGGCATTTGTTACTCAAACAAGCTCCGGGTGAATCTGTATCCGAGCGAGCAGAATTACTCATGTACGCGGCCGATCGCGCTCAGCACGTCGAAATTTTTCTTAAACCAGAGTTATCCAAGGGAACGATTGTTTTATGCGATCGCTTTGCAGACTCCACGATTGCTTATCAGGGCTACGGCCGCAATCTTAACTTAAATTTAATTAAGCAGTTGAATGCAATTGCCACCGGCGGCTTGGAAAGCGATCTGACTTTGTGGCTGGATATTAATGTGGAAGCGGGTTTGGCGAGGGTAAGGGCTCGGGGAGAGCGCGATCGGATCGAGCAAGCTGATTTGAAGTTTCACCGCCTGGTACAGCAAGGTTTTGCAGAGTTAGCCCAGGAAAATAAATCTCGAATTGTCCGGATAAATGCCGATCGCACCGAAGATGAGGTCGCTCAGGAAATTCAAGCTATCGTAACTCGCAAGTTAGAAGCTTGGGGCTATCTAAATAATCCCAATCCTGAAAAGTAAGCTGACATAGATAGCCAGAAACCGGGTTTTTTACGAAATATTTGCTAAAAATCCTCAAGATCGAGGAAAAACGCGGTTTCTTCGTTGTAACTAACTCACCATAGGGTGCGACAGGGTGCGAAAATTATTCAATAGGTGCTCATCACATTCAGCCCCCCTGACGCACCCTACAATAACTAAAAAAATATTCCATCCATTAAATCCGTTACATCCGTCGAGCGAATCCGTTGCCGAACTTCCCTCTTCCTCCTTCCTTCTTCCGACTTACGCTTGACGAATTCCTTCTGTCAACTGTCAACTGTCAACTGTCAACTGTTAACTGTCAACTGTCAACTGTCAACTGTCAACTGTCAACTGTCACATGGATTATTTCACATCATTAATCGGACAAAATCGAGCAGTAGAATTGCTAACCCAAGCAGTCGAGCGCAACCGAATTGCTCCCGGCTATCTATTTGTCGGATCTAACGGCACCGGCAAAAGTTTAGCAGCTCAGTGTTTCATCGAACTTTTATTCTCAGTCAATCTTCCCGAAAGGCGATCGATAGAATCCGTACAAAATCGCGTGAGACAGCGAAACCATCCAGACTTGCTCTGGGTAGAACCAACTTACATGAACCAAGGCAAACGGCTGTCCCCAAAAGAAGCAGAAGAAGCAGGCTTAAAGCGGAAAGCACCGCCCCAAATTCGCCTTGAACAAATTCGAGAAATCGGTGAATTCCTGAGCAGGCCGCCGCTAGAAGCTGGGCGTTCAGTCGTAGTTTTGGAACAAGCAGAAACAATGGGCGAGGGAGCAGCTAACGGCTTGTTGAAGACGCTGGAAGAACCGGGAAAAGCAGCCCTAATTTTAATTGCTCCGACTGTGGAAGCTTTGCTGCCCACTTTGATTTCCCGGTGTCAAAAAATCCAGTTTTCTCGGCTGAATCCCCAAGCAATGGCACAAGTTTTGCAGCAAGCGGGATTCACCGAGATTTTATCCCATCCCGAGGTAATGGGGATGGCTCAGGGAAGCCCTGGGGAAGCAATTGCTATTTGGCAGCAACTGCAATCAATACCCGAGGATTTGCTGCAAAAAGTCAAGCAATTGCCTCAAAACCTGCGGTCAGCTTTGGAATTGGCGAAGGAAATTGATAAAACTTTGGATACTGAATCTCAGTTGTGGTTGATCGATTATTTACAGCACTGTTACTGGCAGCAATTTTTAGCAGGGCGGATTAGCCGATCGCCCTTAGAGCCCTTAGAAAAAGCGCGACAATATTTGCTAAACTACGTACAGCCGCGATTAGTTTGGGAATGCACACTAATGGGAATTTGTCAACCCTAATAAGAGTGCCAATTTTTATCCCAATAGCATGAGTAAGTAAATCTACCTAATTAAACATAAAATATCGATCGCTAAAAAGCTTGCTGTATATGTCTTATCACTTCTCTCGGGACGATAACTAAAGCCTTCTTCCGTCTTCCGTCTTCCGTCTTCCTTGTTCCTTGTTCCTTCCATCCGTTACATCCGTTACATCCGTTACACAATCCGTTGCCGAACTTCCTTCTACTTAACACAATGGAAAAAGCCACATTTGCCGCCGGTTGTTTTTGGGGAGTCGAACACAAGTTTCGCACCGTTGCGGGTGTCATCTCGACTGCTGCGGGCTACACAGGAGGTCACTGGCCGAATCCCTGCTACCTCGATGTCTGCGCCCGAGTCACCGGTCACGCTGAAGCAGTGCTCTTGGAGTACGATCGATCGATCGTGAGTTACGAAGCACTGCTAGATATATTCTGGAACTGTCACGATCCAACCCAAATCAATCGCCAAGGCCCCGACAGAGGCGAACAGTACAGGTCTGTCATTTTTTATCACAATTGGGAACAAGAAAAAGCCGCTCGCGCTTCCAAACAAAAATTGCAAATTTCCGGTAAATACGACAAAGATATTGCCACCGAAATCAAACCCGCTGGTGAATTTTATATGGCAGAGGATTACCACCAGCAGTATATTGAGAAGAAGCGGCAGCCCTCCCCGCAGACCGATTTATTTCCATCCACCTAATTATTAGTCATTAATTATATTCTGTCCGCCATAACAACCACAATCAAATTCGTTCGCAGCATCGGACTTCAGTCCTCATCCAAATCAGAGGACTAAAGTCGTCACTACGAACGTGATAAAAATATATTTCCCCAAACAAAAAGCGCCCCTATTTCTAGGAGCGCTTGAGGTTATCTGGGACTAAAACTTAGCCGTTGATGGAAGGAGCAACCAATGCCACAGGAGTGGTTTGGGCAGCAGCCAAGTCGAGCGGGAAGTTGTGAGCGTTGCGCTCGTG
>NZ_JAUBVK010000001.1:491137-623385 GCF_036705795.1 Microcoleus sp. ARI1-B5 | reverse complement strand
TGCTACTCCGTTCGACTTGCATGTGTTAAGCAGACCGCCAGCGTTCATCCTGAGCCAGGATCAAACTCTCCGTGTTGAGTAGTTTTTTTGGCTATCAGTCAATTCCCGAAAGCTTCACATCTCTGAGTCAGCTTTTTTTCCTTGACTTTTTTCTCTTTGTTTGCGATATTAAGTGTAAGCGATGCTTTGACTCTCTATCTTGATTTTTTTGACGAGGTTAATAGTGCTTTAAGCTTTCAAACTATTCTTTTTTCACGGTTCAGTTTCTTGCCTTCTGTCTGCGGTGTGAACCGCTTTCTTTCTGGCGCTTTATTAATGTATCAACTCTGCCAAGAGTTGTCAAGCGTTTTGGTAAAATATTTTTAAATTGGTGGGAAGCCTTGCACCGTATGGGTTTCGGCTATTCAGACCGGCTCGGGTATCCGATGGCTCACTCCTCTTTAGCGCCAGGGGCTGGTTGGTCCCCCGGAAAGTGGGTTTGGGCGGTCTGCGATCGAGGGTATGTAGAATCCTTCAGAGGTGAAAGATGATGGGACTTACTCGGAGGTAAGGCTGGGGTTGGGGTGTGAGGCTCGATCGCCCGCTTCACCATCACACAAGCAGGTGGTTGGTGAATCTCAGTTATAAGTATGTTCTGCCTTCGCTGGACTTGAATGAGTCTGGGTTGGTTATGTCATTGACCCGATCGCCCGCGTGCAAGTCCTCGCTCCACAAATCGCCCGCCTGCAAGTCCTCGCTCCCTAAAATGGGGCAATCCCCACCACAGGATACGGTACTGTAACCCGCCTTACTGCTCCGGCCCCTTGGGGAAAAAACTCAAACCCAATACGCCGGCTCGATCGTCGGCAACTACACTCTCGGCGAGTTACAGCAACCCCCAAACACCGACCGTTACGCCAGTTATCAGCCTTTGAGGCTCGATCGCGAGTTGGTTTCCTCAACATCTACATCTAAAAAGTGCAAGTGACTCTCGGACTCAGTATTGGCAGCAATCACCAAACCAGTCTTCCCCCAAGGGGCGATCGCCCGAGGTGCGACGGGGCTGCGAAAATTCCCTACTTGAATCCCTTGACTATTTAACACTCCTATATCCCCCCCCACCGAAGCCAACACCCATCCCCAATCAGTCACACAAGCAGACACGGGCAAACTTTCAAGGGGAATTCGCGCTAGCTTGAGCGGCCACAATTTCATCAACAGCACAGCCGCTTTACCACCTTGGGGAATTCCCAGCACAGTATAAGGCTCAGATGTCAACAGCATCTGTCTGACGCTAGCCGACAACCGCACAGAACCCACCGGCGTGCCGCGACGAGTGTAAACTCTAAAAATAGTTTGGGGATTTTTGGGTTCGTTGTCCGGCCAAACTGCTAAGACGTGTCGCCGATCCAAAAACATTAATTCTGGTAAATAGTGTTCCGGTAACGGCACAGTAGCGATCGGCTTCAAGGCTTTTTCTCGATCGCCCGCAGTGCTGTTGCCAGTTAAAGCATAAAAACGCAGTTCGCCCGGAACAGCTACCGTCAACCAGCGGCCGTGAGAATCAATAGCAGCTTTAAAAGCCTCTGCACGTTGCCTTAAACCCTGATCCAGTAGGCACTGAGGCTCTGAGGAGCGATCGTCGCCCTGCCAGTAAAGTTTTTGCTGAGTCACAACGCAGCAGCCGTGAGAAGCAGGTAAAATGCCGCGCACGATTTCCGGCATTAATATAGAACTCGGCATTTCTTCTGTAACGGGCTGTTGTCCCGGCTGACACCAAACCTTCACCTCTTTACCTACAGCAGCGTAGAGATACTTTTCAGTGGCAATTAAAGCAGTCAGCGGTGCAGGAAATATCAGCGGCTTTGGCTGCGAAACAGAATAACGCACAGTCCGAAGTAAATTAATAGCTGGCTGCGATGCTTTTTCCTCTTCGATTTCGATCGCAGAGTCAGTGTCCGACTTCAGGCTTTGAGCGCTGTTGGTTGCGGGGTTTTCCCAAGGAACAATGCAGTCGCCCAATTGCCTGACAGCGGGGTCGTACATGATCAGCCGCAGAGCTTGAGCCATTTGGGAAGCACTGGCAAAACGGCGGGCGGGCAGCTTTTCCAAAGATTTTTTGACTATTGCTTGCAAAGGTTCGGGGATGGCGTCGGGAAGTAGCAAGCGTTGATTCAGGTGCGCCCACCTCAAGTCTCCGGGGGCTCCGCCGAAAGGGCGGTAGCCCATTAGCAACTCAAACAGCAGAATTCCCACTGCATATATATCTGACATGGGGGAATAAAGACCGTAAAACCGCTCAGGGGCCATGTAAGCTGGGGAACCTACGGTAGCGTCGGGAGAAATTTCTTGGTGGAGGCGAGTTGTACCGATTTCTGGCAGCCGGCGCGCGATGCCAAAGTCAGACAGCCGGGGCGACCAACCTTTGGAGCCTAGAGTTAAAAGGATATTTTCGGGTTTGATGTCGCAGTGAACTACGCCTCGGCGGTGGGCGTAGTCTAAGCCTGCTAAAAGTTCCATGACTAGCTGTAAACCTTCGAGCAGCCGCAAGGGGCGGTCTTGTTTGAGCAGGTTGCGGAGGGTTCCTCCCTCGCAGTAGTCCATCACCAAGTACCTGCCTGTAGCTGTGTGTTCGAGAGCTCGGCAGGTGACAATGTTGGGGTGCTGCAAGGTGATCAGAAACCACAGCTCTCGCAAGAATTCGCTAGTTGGGGCTTTTTGATGGCTGAGTTCTTTGAGAGCAACCAGTTGGCTGGTGAGGCGGGAGTCCTTGGCGGGAGTTTCTCGAACGCTGGCACAAAAGACTCGACCAAATTGCCCTTGTCCGACTAGCCCTAAAATGCGGTACTTAGAATGTTGCATCTGTCTAATTATAGGAAATGCTTGAGCTAGTATTAAAATATGTAAATAATTCTGACAAAAATTCAAATTTTTGAATCATCGCCAGGTACTGCTATGTTATCTCAGGTTCATTCTGGGCCTCCTCGGAGCGATCGCTCTGGTAGCACCTAATAAAATCCTTGAGTTTCGCCCTGCAGTATAAATCTTGCCGGATTCGGGTGCCGGATCTGGAACTACCTGTGGCTGCTATTTTAGTCGATCGCGAGTATTACAGTTTTTTCAAGGCCGTCCCAGAACCATCTAAGGTTTTAGCTTGTTCAAGGAAGTGCTGGGGAATAGGGGTGACTCAACAGCGATTACCAAAACAGAAGCGCAGTTATGCCATCTGGGTTAGAGAACCAGAAGCTGATGCTGTCGTCAAGCCATCTTAGCCTTTTTGAGTGTTAGCCAAATTTTTTTGGCTTAGAATATGTCGATCGCGCTTGCTTGCATACTGAACTTGACAGGATGAAAAATCAATATGGTTAAAATTATTAAACTAGATCCAATTGCCGAAGAAATGGCAGTGGAAACCCGATCGAATATCCTGGCTGCCTTACTTTCCAAAGACTTAGACGTTCTCAAGGAATGCGGCGGGCGGGGAATGTGCGCTACCTGCCACGTTTACATTAAAGAGGGCATGGAAGGCTTGTCGGACATGAACCGCCGCGAGAGGAGGACGCTGGAAGTCATTACTACAGCTAAAGCCAATTCGCGACTTGCTTGTCAGGCTCAAATTATGGGCGAGGGTGTGGTTGTACAGTTGCCGGCGGGGATGTACATTAATGCTATTGAAAATGTGGAAGCTCTGATCGGCCGCCGGGCTCAGCAAGATTTGTTACACCCAATTACGGGTCAAGTAGTTGTGGAATCGGGAAAGTTGATTACTCGTTCGATCGTTACACAGCTTAATGAAACCCGCTTCCAAGTAGGACAGTATTTAGTTCGCACTAAAGAAGCTTAAAACTGATATGTTTGTATTTTAGTAGTTGAGAAAAATCTATGTTGAGCCAACTTGCGCGTTTGAGTACGGAAGCAGACGGACGCTACGCCACCGCCGAAGAACTCCAATTTTTGAAAGACTACTTTCAGTCTTTAAATCACCGGATGAGTGCTTATAAAAAAATTCAAGCCTCTGAAAAAGAAATTATTCGGCAAGTGGAAACACAAATGCAGTCTCTCGACCCTAGTTTATTTCGCCGCGGGTCTCAAGATCTGACTGAAAAGTGCCGTGGAGACGGTGTGCGGGTATTGAGGCATTCGGCGGCAGCAATGTTGATTAATGATACTGAACGGTTGCGCGATCGGCTGCTGCTTTGGTTGCAAAATATTTTAGGGGCTGTTCACGGTCGCAATAGTTCGGCCGTGACCTACGATGTCATGAAAAAGGTACTCAAACAATATCTCACTGCTGAAGAAGCTAGTCTATTTTTTCCGATTCTGGACATGAACCGCACTCTACTGGGCAAATAATCAAGGCGGATGCTAACTTAAGGGCCATGATAAACTGTGCCGTTAGGAAGAATGGCTCCAAGCAAGTTCACTCCCCTCAAATCCGCCTCACTGAGAATGGCTCCGCGGAGGTTGGCTCCTGTCAAGTCAGCTTTCCGCAAATTGGCTTTACTGAGGTTAGCTTTGCTCAAGTCAATTTCACGCAGGCAAGAATTAGAAAGGTCGGCATTGAGCAGGTATGCCCCGCTCAAGTTGGCTTTGCTGAGGTTTGCCCCGCTCAAGTTAGCTTCCATCAGATAAGCACCGCTGAAATTGGCTTCGTTCAACAATGCCTCTGCCATATTGATTCCCGTTAAAAGTTTGCGGCTCAAGTCTACACCGCCGAGATCGGCACCGCTGAGGTTGATACCGCTTAAGTGGCTGCCATTCAAAGTAATCTTTCTCAGGTAGGTTTTGCTGAGGTCTGCTTTGCACAAATTGGCTCTGTCTAAGCAAGCTTCGCTGAGGTCTGATTCGCTCAAACACGCGCCGTTTAAATAGGCTTGAGTGAGGTTAGTTCGCCTGAGGTTAGCTTTCAAGAGGTTGGCTTTGGTGAGGTCTGCACGAGTTAAGTTGGCTCCGGCTAGGTTGGCTTTGGACAATTCGGCTCCGGTGAGCTGTGCTTGGCTCAAGTCTGCCTCTTTGAGACTTGCTAGAGTCAAGTCTGCATCTTTCAAGTTTGCCCCGTTGAGATTGGCTTTAATCAGATAGGCTTTACTGAGATTTGCTTCGCCGAGAATGGCTTTGGTGAGGTTTGCCGCGCTCATATCTGCACCTATGAGATTGGCTTTGGGGAGAATTGCTCCGGTCAGGTTTGCCCAATTCAGGTGAGCTCCGGCTAGGTTGGCGCCGCTGAGATTGGCGCCTGTGAGATTGGCTCCGCTCAGGCTTGCTGCCATCAGGTTGGCGCCGGTGAGATTGGCTCCGCTGAGGTCGGCTTTGCTGAGGTTGGCTCGGCTCAGATGGGCTTTGGTGAGGTCGGCTTGACTGAGGTTAGCACCGATTAAGTAGGGTCGGTGCTGGTGTTCGTTGAGATTTGCCAAACGTAGAGTTGGGGCATCGCTGGAACGGTATAAATCGATCGGACTCAGCACAATGCCGCGCAAGTTTGCCTGTCTAAAATCTCTTTCGCCGGCTGCATATCGATTTAGAAGTTCATTGGCGTCCATTAAGTTTGAGAAAAAAGTTTGAGGTTGTGATTGCTTTTAAATTTTATGAGTTTCTAAGTTATGAATTGTCTAGCTGCGAGTTATCGTCCAATACGCTTGGGTTAAAAAGGTATTTGCTCCGCCCGCACCTGCTGTTCATTGAGAACCTAAGAAAGTCTCGGCGATTGCTTCGCTCGGGGCGAGCTCTCTTCGGAGACGCTTAGCTAACCCAAGCTTATTGAGTTATAGTCAGATTTTTTTGACATAGCTAAAACCCTTTTTTAAACTCTGTAGCTTTTCGAGCATTTAACTCTCTGTAATCTTTGATTATCTAGTGGATAAAGTAGCCACCCAATCACCGAAATGACAGCTATTTACCATCAACTAATAATATGTCAAACAAGTCAGTTTTTTTTGCAAAGTTGACTGATAATAGCTTCGTGAGCTTGTCCTTCTTCGACCATAGAATCTGCTGGTTGGAGGCGATCGCGCAGCCCTAAAATAAAGCGGTTGCAGTCGGAGCCCAAGGATTCGCAGGAGGTTTGCAGGCAGTGGAGTTCTCGACCTGTGAGCTGACTAAAGAAGGAACTTAAGATGCCTGCTTCTAGAAAACAGGCTGGCCGCTTAGACTTGGGAGCTGTTTTAGCAAAAAGAGAGTTACCAATTTTTACTATTAAAAATCCCTGTTCGGAATAGCTGGGGTCAAATTCAAATGTTCCCCATCCGTGAGTTTTCCAGCACTGTTGCAAGGACTGAAGAAATTCTACCATTTCCATCTCGGAAACGGGCTGACCGTAGTATTCGCTGACTTCTTCGCAAAAACGCACGTAGAAGTTTTTTCCCCACCAGCGACCGCAGTTGAATAGCACGAGGCGGGAGGCTTGACCGGTTTCTTGTTCTAAACCGATATAAATGGCTTGAATCAGTGTTTGTGGGAGGGCTATGAGCCGATCGCCCCGGCGGTTTTCGAGCAGGCCGAGTTCGAGGTCGCCTCGGACGTAGGCATCGCTAGCAAAGTAGTTTCCAGGGAGTCGGGGCTGTTTGAGCAAGTCGGCAATATTAATCATCGGTAATCGGGAATTGGGACGTTAAAGGAAGAGGGAAGAGATCCGAGGGAAATCCTTGTCGTTAATCAAGGGAATTGCTAATTGGGCCTGGGGAAAAAAGTAGTTATAGCAGTTGACACTTGACAGCTTGTCAGTCAGCGCAGTCGTTGGGTTGACACTTGACAGTTACATATGGAAATCAAACCGTTTAGGGTAGAGGGGTCTCGGGTTCTATTCATGAGGTTATCGGTAGTCCTAAAAGCCAAGAAGGTTGCTATATGATGATTAAGTTTAAAAGGATTTTTTTAGTTATAACTCATAATTTACCTTACCTAAATTACATTTTTTGTGAGGGATTACCTGTTGTTTACTCTTTATTACCTCGATCGAGAATCATTGAGTTTGCTTGGTCAAAGAATGGTTGCAATATAGCTCTTGCTTGCTCGGATAGCAGTTCTTTTAAACGAATTTGCAGCAGATTGCCAACAGTTGCTTCGATATTGTGAGTTTGGTGGGCTTCGACTAGGCCTGAAACCCAGCCGAGGATCCGCTGTTCGAGAAAATCTCGATCGTTCAGCAGCATGGCCATAGCACAGTACCGCAAGACTAACAGCCAGTTTTTGAGCGATCGTTCTAAGGTTTCTTGTTTTTCGTCGGGGAATGTTGCTTCTAGCTTGTTGGCTATTGGTTGGAAGATGCTTGCTTCCTTGTCTCGCAAAAATTCGTAAATTTTTAAGCGCTGGGCGAGGGTTGCAGCTTGACGCTTAAAAGCTATGAGTTCTTCGCCTTTTAGAAAGCGGGTTTCTGCCTGATCCAGCAGCGCCTCAATCTCAGGGTGCATGATTTTAATTAAGTGGTAATCGGTAATTGATAAAAGGAAGGAAGAAGGAAGAAGGAAGAAGGAAGAAGGAAGAAGGAAGAGGGAAGAAGGAAGAGGGATTGCACTATTGTTTGTTGGCTATTGCCAGGACAGATTAAAACAGGTCGAATAAATCGTCAATGGTGACTTCTGCTGGTTCAGAAATAGAAATTGCTGGCAAGGGTGGCGGTAGGGGCAGGGCGCCGACTTCGGGAATTCCTTCCCAAGAAATAGCTTGAAAAAAGTCTGCTACCGATCGGGTTAAAGTCAGCGCTTGACCAGAAGTCGAGCCATTTTGGGTTTCTAAAGGTTGTCCCAACCAATTATAGTGACCAAAGAAGTCTTGGACAGACTTATCCAACCATGAAGTTTGACTTTTCATCTTTCTTCCTGCCTGGAGAGGCCCACCAATTTCGCTATTTGCGATCGCGAAATTGGTGGGAGGAAAGGCAGGGCAGGGGATGTGCCTTTCCAGGTTGTTTACCGCAATATTTCACCGTGTTGCAGCCGATTTTGAATATCGCGGGCGTTGGCACCTTCGTTGAGCCAGAATGCTGCTGCATCAATTTTTTCTGGGTTGCCCAGGAGGAATTTACAATAGGTTTCTCCCATTGAATAACATTGGAGTTCTATGCAACTCAGAGGCTTTTTGACTAGAGATCCGAAGAAACCGGCGAACAAACCGGCGTATAGGTGACAAACTGGTTTGCCTACGTCGCCCAAAGTGCGAGCAACTGCTGAGTCAAAGAGGTTGATGAAGATGCAGCCGTGTTTGCGATCGCTCATGTCAACTTCCCAGCGACCCCAACCTTGAGCGGTGAAAGGCCACCACCAAGTTTCTAGCAGAAACATCAGATTCGACTGGCGAATGTTCTGGCTGAATTCGGCGCTAAACCATTTTTGAAAGAATTCGGAATCTTGCAGCCCCCACTGGCAACCAATAGTATACATGATGACAGAGGAAGCCGGGCCTACTTCTTCTTCGAGTCCCTCCACCAAACCGATGATGAAGTCTTCGCTGGTAAAAATGTTGCGGGACTCATTCCAGTCGTTAATTGTACCAAACTGGCGATCGAAGGCAAAAAAATCTTGAAACCGATAATGGTTGTGACTTTTAGGATGCTTTTGCTTCAGTACCGATTCGCTGTGGGCGGAGATTTCTTTTTGGGCGGTAGAGACCATTAGCGGGTTACTCCTTTATGGTGTAGTTTTGCGGAAATATTAGGGTCAAATAAAACAAATAGACTGGTCTGTGTATTCAATTTAACGTCATTTTTCTGAATCCAGGCAGAGGGGATAATTTTTGACTGCAATATAAAAAATGCAAATTCTACGGCGCTCAATTAGGGCCCTGGTTGGGACTTCTGCCGGAGGACAAGTGGTATCTGACGCGGGCGAGGCGAAAGTGGGTATAACGTTAAACGACTATGTGTTATCGTTTTGTGCAAGCTGTCCACTATATATATAGGGCATATGGGGATGAAACATCACGCTTGTATTGCAATAGGGATCAATCAATATCAGTTACTCCAGCCTTTGAGTTATGCCCAAGAGGATGCAGAGGCACTGTACGGTTTCTTGACTGAGGAGGCGGATTTTGCGCCGGATGGATGTCTGCTGATGACGGATAACTCGCCGTCGCTGTGGGGTCAATCCACGTATCCGAATCGCGAAAATATTCTGAGGTTGACCCAAAGCCTGTGTGCGGAACACGTGCAACAGGGAGATTTACTCTGGTGTTTTTTTAGCGGCTACGGTGTCAGCTATGAAGGGAAGGATTATTTGATGCCGGTTGATGGCAATCCGGCTGACATTCAGGGTACGGGGATTCCGGTAGAGTTGCTGTTGAATACTCTGAAAAATGCTCCTACGGAAACGGTGTTGGTGCTGGTGGATATGAACCGCAGCCAGATTGTGAAGGCGGGGGAAACGATCGGCACTCAAACGGCAGAGCTGGCGCGGGAACTGGAAATCCCGACGGTGCTTTCTTGCCGCCCGAATCAAGTTTCGCGGGAAACTTCTGCTTTGCGTCAAGGATTTTTTACGACGGCTCTTTTGGAGGGGCTGCGATCGGGACAGTGCATGACGCTTAAGGGTTTAGACCGTTTCTTGAGCGCTCGGCTGCCGGAGCTGTGCGACCACCATTTGCGTCCCAAACAAGAACCTTTGATGGTAGTGAATCCTCCGGGAAAGGCTCATTTGGTGATTTTGCCGGATGCTGCTGGGGTGCCTGCTGCTGCGATCGCCGGACGCAACGGCAATATGGCGGTTGCTGCGGCTGATGGGTTCGATCGCCCGCAAATGGCGGCGGCTACGGCTCAAATTGAGATGCCACAGGCTACTGGCAACGCGATTGATTCGCCGGCCCAGATGCGGTCAGTCGAGCAGCCGAATGCTGTCAGGCCTGCTGCTGGTGGGGGGGACGCTCGACCGAACTTGCAGAAGCCGGAGGATGCGGATAACGGGGGGTCTGACAAGTCATTTTTGCAGCAGCTAATTTTGTGGAGTGGAGCTACGGCTTTGGTGCTGCTGTTGGGTGTTTTTCTGACGAACAGATCCATTTTTATCGGTCAGCAGGATGGAGAGCCAGGATCGTCTGGTAAGAATGCTCAAAATTCTGGCCCTCAAAAATCTGCAGGCGATCTTGGGGGGCAGAACCAACCGCGGGCGACGCAAGCAGGGATTGGTACCAAGCAGCCGCCGTCGAGCCAGCAGGTGTGGGCTGAGGCGAAAACTTTTCTCAAGGATGGTTCGGCTTCTAGTTTTAATAAAGCGGTGGTTAAGGCTCGCACGATTCCGGCTAGCGATCCGCTCTACCCGCAGGCTCAGCAGGATATTGAGCGCTGGAGTTTGACGATTTTGGATATCGCTAACGGGCGGGCTGCTCGGGGCGATTTCTCCGGGGCGATCGGGGCGGCTAAATTGATGCCTGATGTGAATAAGCCGGTTTACAATCAGTCGAAACAGGCGATCGCTCAGTGGGAGGAGCTATCCAAAGAGCGGGATGTGAATGCTGCTTTGCTATCGGCGGCTAAGGATCAAATTAAGCGGGGGGCTGCCTCTTCTTACAGTAAAGGCATCCAGCAAGCTAGTAAAATTCAGGCCGGTCAGCCGAAGTATGAAGAAGCTCAGCAGTTGATAGGACAGTGGAGCGAAGCTATTCTCAAAATTGCTCAGTTGCGCGGCTCTCAAGGAAGGCTGAAAGAGGCAGTTGAAGCAGCGGAGCTGGTGCCGTCGGGTACTAAGAGTTATCAGCCGGCAAAGGCGGCGATCGGCAATTGGAAAGCTAAGCTGCAACGCCAGAAAAAAGGTTGATTTAGTTGATGGTTTCCCGGTTTTCCACCGGGAAGTTATCTTAGCTACAAAGCTGAGATAGGTCGATCGCTCGATCGCTCTTCACACTGCAAGAGGATACAGACACATCGATAATTTAAAACCCATAATTTTCTGCACCATTTCCCCTGCACAGATCCTGCGGCAGGGGATTTTATATGGTGTCGGGTCGATGCGCTTTTGGATAGTATAGCAGTGGACTGCTTGACAGCCGACAGTTGACAGTTCCACAGTACGGAAATCAAACCGTTTATGCTGTGGGATCTGGGCTCTATTCATGAGGTTATTTATGTCCTCACCGCTGTGGCGATTGCTATAAAAGATATCCTAGATGCGGGTTAATTAATATCTTTCATGCAGGTACCCGACCTCGATAAACCCGCCCCTTCCAGTCAAAAACCAGGTTGTTTTACCGGAAGGATGGCTGTAACGATGTTTGGCGGTAAAAAAAACGGTTGATACCCAACTCCTAAATAAGTCACTTTTAATCTCCTATTAAAACCTTTGAGTTGGGGATTTTTTCACTTATGCGTAGCTGCTTAATTTATAGTTAGTCTAAATTTTAATAACTAACCAATAGGGCTATATATAACTGTTATTGACTGCCAACGGCGAAGGCAAAATCGGTTACTTCAAGCTTGAGGGCGCGGCGGCGGGCCGTGTTGATTTGTTTGACCCATCTATTTGGGCTGTTAGGAGCGATCGACAGGTGGAAGACTGTTTAAACTTGTGCTGTTTTTAAATTATTAGGATTGACCGTTCTGTTATAAATTATACAAAATGAGCCTGTTTAGCAATTTTAGTTGGCGATCGCTCGCCCCCAATGAATTCAGGAAACAAATTCACCGCGATCGCGAGAGCAAAATGTCTGGATTCGCAAGCTGCGAGTCTTCGTTGGTGCGGACATCACAAAACTGCCTTAATTAACACAAATCAGGGCTTTGCAAGAAAAGCCAAAAAATATATGATTGAGAAACAAGAATACAAACTTGCTCGCTTATGGTAGCCCCCGTAACAATACGTATGCCTGAAGTTATAGTCCACAGCGAAGCATATGGGGGGATCTCAATCAATAGGGTGAGGTGGCAGTATCTGGGTGTTAAGGGGGCGATCGGACAGGAATATTCGGCGAGCGATCCCTTTCCAATGGGGGAGGCTAAAAGCTACGAAGGCAAGGATCGGGAGACAATGCTGAACTTTTGGAGTTCAGGAGAGTAGCGTTAGCACTAAACTCTGCCGTATTGTGCGAGGCGAGCCAAATTTGTAACAGTTCTTAACTATGAATAATTCTGCTAAAACTGCTAGCATAGTGACACTTTTGCTAGCAAAAACAGATAAAGTAAATAAAGTTGGCTAGCTCTAGAGGCTCCGATCCCCATCCAGGGGGATATTGAATCAATTGGATTCGTACCAAGTGGTTTTAGAGTTACAATTGGAACCAAAGCATCGCTATTTAACTGAGTTCTTTAGTTACTTTTACTTTCTGCTATGAACGTGGATTTTATCAAAGCCCAAGTCAGGTTGCTACAGGGTGCAAGTTCATCGGAGCGAGAAACCCTTATTAAAAACATCGGCGTCTGTGCTGGCGTGATCAGACCCGGAGAGTACGTGACTCCACAGCGGAAGCACGCCATCACTCTCTGGCTGCAAACAAATGCGGTGCGGCTCCGGCTTCCCCAACTTCCTCTGGATTTATCGGGCCAAAAGCCTTCACACTGAAGTAATTAAGGGGTAGCGACTTCCATCACATAAATTAGTCAATCTTGCTTAAAAGTGCTTTTTTATTGAGCCCTACAGCATCAATGAGACACGATCGAGATTGAAAAAATGTTTGTAGGGAGAGTTGGGCCC
Source organism: Microcoleus sp. ARI1-B5 (assembly GCF_036705795.1). Classification (NCBI taxonomy): domain Bacteria; kingdom Bacillati; phylum Cyanobacteriota; class Cyanophyceae; order Oscillatoriales; family Microcoleaceae; genus Microcoleus; species Microcoleus sp. ARI1-B5. The sequence goes on along the minus strand of NZ_JAUBVK010000001.1, from coordinate 610,798 downwards.
GAGAAAACGCCTGCGGACAAAAAGCGGCCGAGCGCTTTGGTAGAAACAGGAAGTGAACGTCAAACCTGCTCGAAAAGTAGATTTGAGTAAGTTTCGCAGAACGGATTATTGTCCACAACTATAACCTGGGTTATTTGCTTTTAGATTTGAGATTCAAGATTGGCTCGTGCTGCATAAATTTGCTATTTGTGGATCGGCTGAAAAATCAACCCTATCCAATAGGTATAACTAATTACATGGGCAGTCACGGGACTGCCTTTACTTTTGAGCCCGGAGGCGAAACGGCGGCAAGCTACAATAAACGCATCTACTTGCAGACAGAGTTGAGAACTCTCATTTATTAAACAGCAGGAAAAATCTTGATTTTGTGGGCTGTTGGGGGTCAGAGTTTTCTGCCCGCTTGTAGTCTTGGCAAATCAGCGATGAACTCGCGTCGGGGCGACTGTGGCAGGTATGAATTGGACGGAGTGCAGCATCTCCAGAACCGCCAGCCACAATCTGAAATCTTTTTCTGGGCTCGCCGCTGGAGTTGAGAAGCACGGTTAGAGTTGGAGCTGTGGAACTTTATTTGCCAGAGTTCGCGTGCATGGCTTGAACTGCGGAACAATTTTTATTTATGATATTAATATCATCAAACAGAAAAAGTTATTGCAATTAACTTGCTTTCTCATATATTTGTCAACAAAAATACTGTGCCGAAAAAACAAAAATTTCCTTATTTAGTTGGTTCCCGATGGACTTCTCACCAAAAAACTTGGGGGTGGCGGCACTTCCAGGTAGTCAACCGAAAAAACGAAGGTAAATGGGTATTTGCGGAAATGGTGGCGGCTTGCGATCCAAATGTCCGTTTCTGGCTGAACGCGACGCAGCTTAAAGACCGATCGCTCTGGCAAGCTGGATGGCAGTCTACACAAGAATTAGAGGAATTAGAAGCGGCAGAGTAAAAGATAGCGCTTTGGGGGTAGAGTGAGGTAGATGCTGGTAATCGGTCGTAGCAACAGGGTCAAGTAATGAAAAAGAAAGTTGTGTTCTTGGTGTGTTTGCTCATTAGTGCTGGATTGGGCGGTGCAGTTGTCGGAAAGTCGATCGCAATTCCAATTCGCTCTAGCACCAATACTCTGTCTGCGGATATTCCAACTCCCGCAGCGGACTTGTCCAACCTAGTCCTGACTTTAGAAGACTTACCCACAGGTTTTAGAGAGTTTCCACCTGCGGCTTTCCAACAACTGGTGAGTCGCCTCGACAAGTTTAAACCAGCAAGCGTGTTTGCTTATAACAAGAGCGACGACCAGCAGTCTCAAGCAATCGTAGGGTTTACAATGCAAGTGCCCAACCAGATCGAGCTAGCTAAATTTGATGCAGAAATCCGTGAAGGGAATTTTGCAAAAGAGTTATCAAAAGGTTTAAACCGTGGTAGCCCAGAAGATCGGTTTCCTAATGTTACCCCTTTAACCCTAGAAGATAAAATTGGCGAGACATCGGCGGGCTGGACAAGTACAGGAAAAATACAAGGCCAACCGGTCAATGTCGAATTTGCGGTGTTTCGGCGGGGAAAAATAGTAAGTTTTTTGATGCTTATGTATCTCAACGGCAAGAAACCCGCTATAACAATGAGTTCAGCCGCGCGCCAACTTGACAAGCGCATCATGGAACTAAAACCTGACTTAACTCAACCGCAATAAGAATGAAAAAAAAACTTGTGTTCTTGGTGTGTTTGCTAATTAGTGCTGCATTGGGCGGTGCAGTTGGCGAAAAGTCGATCGCCATTCCAACTCGCTCTAACACCAATACTCTGTCTGCGGATATTCCAACTCCCGCAGCAGACTTGTCCGGCTTAGTCCTGAGGTTACAAGACTTGCCCGCAGGTTTTACAGAGATGCCACCTGCGACGATCCAAAAACTGGTCAGCGGTCTCCAGAGCTTGAAACCAGCAAGCGTATTTGCTTATAACAAGAGCGACGACCAGCATTTTCAAGTAATCATAGGATTTACAAAAGATCTAACCAACTTAATCGATCGAACTCAATTTGATGCAGAAATGAAGGCAAATATTTTTGCCGAAGAATTTTCTAAAGGTTTAAATAGTAGTGGAAACAAGGAAGTTCAGTTTACTAATCTTACTGCTTTAACCTTAGAAGAAAAAATTGGCGAGGTATCGCGTGGGTGGACAAATAAAGGAAAAATACGAGGTGTAACCATGAATGTCGAAATCGCGGTATTTCGACGGGGAAAAATAGGAAATTATCTGATAATGATGTATCTCGACGGCAGCAAACCCGCTATAACGATTAGCGAAGTCGCACAGAAACTTGACAAGCGCATCGTGGAACTGAAACCTGAGTTAACTCAACCGCAATAAGCGGGTACTGCAAGCAGTAAAAAAATAATCAGCCTGATAACTGCGGATGACAGTTAGATTAGTTATACTAACAAAACTCGCGCACAAATAGCAGACAAACCGAGCTTGTCTGCTACTTGTACCGATGTCTGCGATCGGAGATTTTAGTCGATCGAACCGGGATTCTGCATCCAGGAATGATATCGTTTCCGGTGACATCGGAATAATCTTTTCCGAGTGTAGTGCGAGCGTCCAGCTCGCGAGTGAGCCAGAAAGAGCGTCCCGCTCGCACTATAGTATAATTCCGATGCTACGGGATTTAATATGACTGAGAAGAAAGTGCCTCATTACAATAATTGATACCGAAATACCTATGACTGCCGCTGTTTCCCTGCAAAATGCCTGCAAAATCTACAACAAAATCCCAGTTGTCAATGACCTGTCGTTCGCGATTGAAGCGGGAGAAATGTTCGGCCTCCTGGGCCCCAACGGTGCTGGAAAATCGACGACAATTCGGATGCTGACTACGCTGACTAAACCCAGCAGCGGTCAAATTCAGGTAGCTGGATATGACGTGATGCGCCAAAGCTTGCAAGTTAAACAGTCGATCGGCGTGGTGCTCCAACAAACTAGCGTGGATACTGAGCTTTCGGTGTGGGAAAATATGGAGTTTCACGGGCGGATGCACCACATCCCAAACCCGAAACGGCAACAGTTAATTAAACAGTGGTTGGGATATGTAGAATTAGCAGAAAGGCGAGATGATTTAGTAAAAACTTTGTCGGGCGGAATGAAGCGGAGGTTGCAAATTGCCCGATCGCTTTTGCACGAGCCGCAAATCTTATTTTTGGACGAACCTACTGTAGGGTTAGACCCGCAAACGCGGCGCCGGTTGTGGGAAATTATTCTAGATTTGAACAAGCAGGGAATGACTATGCTGTTGACCACGCATTATATGGATGAGGTGGAGTATTTGTGCGATCGCATCGGGATTATGGACGGCGGTAAGTTGATTCAACTGGGAACGTTGGCGCAACTGCGGCAGGAACACGGTCAAGGGTTGGTGATGAAGCAAATTGGCGATCGCTGGGAATACAAGTTTTTCCCGACTCTGGAAGAAGCTAATTTTTATTTGGATGCTAAAGATGATAAGACTGGGATGATGGTTCGTCCTTCTAATTTAGAGGATATTTTTGTAGAACTGACTGGGCGACAGTTAGATTGAGCGATGGTTAATTGCCAATCCGGGCTAAATATCCCCTTGAACTTTCGGCGGTTGAAACCGCTTCTTTCCAAACTTTCGTCCGCCTGCGCCGACTGAAGAATAACGGGTGTCCCAAACCCTGATTTGGTAGAATTGCTAAATAGAATCGGCCATGGAAATCGCTAGTACACAAACTTTCGTCCGCCTCTGGGGACTAAGAAATAGAGGAGGTATTTAAGTAGAATTTGAGATCGATCATTCTGACTTCTTTCCTAGATAACTAAATCCTGATTGCTTCAGCGTCCCAATTTTCAATTACTAATTTCCCAATGACTCGCTTAGCCACAACAATAGAAGCTATACTTTACCTAAAAGGTCAGCCGGTGTCGATCGCAGAAATTGCTGAGATTGCCAAGTGCGATCGCTCCGAAGCGGAAGATGCCATCATCGAACTCATGTCTGACTCGTCCCGCCGCGACAGTGCATTAGAAGTCGTTGAAACCCCAACGGGATACAGCCTGCAACTCAGAGACGAGTTTGCCAGTTTAATGCAAACTTTAATACCTCCAGAATTAGGTGTTGGAGCTTTGCGGACGCTGGCGGCGATCGCCCTCAAAGGCGGCATCGCGCAGCCAGATTTGGTTAACTTGCGGGGTTCGGGAGCTTACCAGCAAGTGCAGGAACTGGTAGAAATGGGTTTCGTGCGGAAACGGAAGCCAACGGATGGGCGATCGTACTGGCTACAAGTGACCGATAAATTTCATCGGTATTTTCAAGTAGACCAATTACCAAGACAATTGCAAATTGACTTTCAGGCAAATTTGTACCCGAGCAATGACGAGTAGTTTGAAGTAGAATGTAGCCAGCCAGAAATTAAGAATCGCCAAATGGTTTTTCACCCTGACTTTGACCGGGACAATGCCCAACAAACCGCAGTCAATCCACTTCTGAAGTACCTCCAACACCAATCCCCGGAGGTTCTAGCCCGCATCGCCAAGTCCGCCAGCCCAGAAATCAAAGAAATTATCTCTCATAACGTCCAAGGACTTGTCGGCGTCTTGCCTTCAGACAATTTTAACGTCCAAATTACCACTGACCGCGAAAACTTAGCAAATTTGCTAGCTTCAGCGATGATGACAGGCTATTTTCTGAGACAAATGGAGCAGAGGATGCAGCTAGAAGAAAATTTAGCAAGCACCAGCTCGATTCAACCAAACTCTCCCAAAGAAAATTGACATACTCCCCGGCCTGAAGGCACGGGGATTCTTATTCCTTGCTCAACGAAGTCCACTTGCCAGCTCTGGTTGCCCTTCACTGATAGAGGCGGTCTTCTCCCAAGGCTTTCCCTCAAAAGAGGCGGATTCCTTTTGCCCAAAGGTACCGTTTTGATACTCAGCGCCTAAAATATTCATTCCCTTCCGCAAAATGTTGAGCGCCGCATTTGTATCGCGGCAAATCTCTAGTCCACAGCTTGGGCATGAATGGGTTCTCGTGCTGAGTGCTTTCTTGGCTCGTTGGCCACAGCCAGAGCAATCCTGAGATGTGTAGTTAGGCGATACCGCCACAACTACCTTGTCCCAGATTTTCCCGTAGTAGTCAAGCCACTGAGTATATTGGTAACAAGCGGCATCTGAAATTGACTTAGCCAAGTGATGATTCTTGACCATGTTCGCTATCTTTAGATCTTCATAGACCACAACATCGTTAGATGCCACTACGCACCGAGCCTGTTTAATAGCCCAATCTTTACGCTGTCTTTGAATCTTCAGATGGATTTTTGCTAGCCCCTTTCTTGCCTTGTGGTAGTTCTGCGACTGGGGCTTTGCACCCTTTACGAATTTCTTGCTCAATCGGCGCTGCGCTTTCTTTAGTTGTCGTTCAGCTTGGAGTAGAAACTGAGGGTAGACAACAGCAATATCGTTTTGGTCTTTGGTGAAATACTTCAGCCCTAGATCTAATCCAACAACATTACCAGTGTATTCGCCCTCTTCCTTTCGGTCAGCATCAAAGCAGAATTGAGCATGATACCCGTCCGCTTTGCGAACAACCCGCACCCGATTGATTTTCAGGGTTAGGATATCTTCCCTCGTTTCGTTATTACAAAATAACGAAAAAGTCCCTGCTTCAAATCCATCCGTGAAATTGATAGTCGTGGCATCAGGGGATACTTTCCAGCCCGATACCTTGTACTCAACCGAGCGGCAATGTTTTTTGAAAGTAGGGTATCCTTTTTTCTTTTCGCCCTTTTTACAGCGGGCATAAAAGCTAGCTATCGAATTCCAAGCCCGTTCAACGCTGGCTTGTCTGGCCGAAGAATTCAGCTTCTTGGCGAAGGGAAATTCCAAGGCGACGGTCTTTGCACAGCTTGTACAAATCGGCTTTTCCAGTACCCTTGCTGTCCATCCAGAGTCTAACAGCTTTGTTCCTGATGAACTGGGCTGTTAGGATGGCTTCATCAAGGGCAGAATACTGCTCTTTTGTACCGTTTTTTAGCTTGACTTCTCTAACTATCATGTTTCCATGAGAGCACATTTTTATTCAGCATAATGCTCAATAAAAATATTTCTGCTGTGCTATTATTGGTGTGTGCTAAATCCCTCATCCGCTTGGACGCTAGTTTGTGGTACAAAAGTCTCACTAAGGGCGGAATAACAATTTGGCGTTCCTATCCATCCTCGGCTATCAGGCACGAGGCTTTCCGTCACATCTGGTAAAAAAATCAACGGGTTTGGCAAGGCAGAAAGATGAAAGTTGTTGAAAAAATAAACATTCCTGGAAAGACAGGAAATTAAGAAACGGGGTTTTTGATCTATATACCTCGCGATACAGGGAGGATTTTGGTGGAAAAGCCCGGTTTCTGCGTGTAGGAATATTCATTTATACGGCTGGAAATTAACCACCGGTGGGACTCCCCGATATGGGAAAAGCAGCGGGACGTACTTTAATTTTCTGAACTTGACCGAAACGGTTAATTTCCACTTCGAGTTCTTTGCCGACATTCGTGTTTTCCACCCGTTCTTGCACGTCCCCAGGAGTGTTGACCGCAATTCCGTCAACTTTTTGAATGACATCTCCGGGGCGCAAGTCGGCTTGTTGGGCTGGGGAATTTTCCACGACTCGGGTCACGGCTACGCCTTTATCGATCGTAATTTTATTATCGAGCTGTTTGTTGACTTCTGCCTTGGTGGCGGGAGTCAAGCCGATCATTTGAATGCCGAGATAGGGATGTTCGGCTTTTCCCTTGGCGAATAACTGATCGGAAACTCGTTTGGCGGTTTCGATCGGAATTGCAAATCCCAAGCCTTGAGCGTCGGCGCGGATGGCGGTATTGATGCCAATGACTTCGCCTTGGTCGTTGAGTAGCGGGCCGCCGGAATTGCCGGGGTTGATGGCGGCGTCAGTTTGGATGAAGCGGACTCGCTTGTCGGGGATGCCGACTTGGGAACTGGTTCTACCGGTAGCGCTGATAATGCCCACAGTTACGGTATTGTCGAGACCTAAAGGATTGCCGATCGCGATCGCCCACTGTCCCGGTACAATATTGTCCGATCGGCCCAAAGCCACCTGCGGCAGTTCCTTGGCATTAATTTTCACCACAGCCACATCCGTCAGCGGATCGACCCCCTGCACCTTACCCTCAAACTCGCGGCCGTCTTTGAGCGTCACCTTAACTGTATCCGTCCCGGAGACAACGTGAGCATTAGTAACGATGCGGCCGTCTGGAGTGAGAATAAACCCCGCACCTGTACCGTGCTTGACTCGTTCTTCCGGCTGCGGCAAATTGTCCCCAAAAAACCGGCGAAACAAAGGATTTTTGAAAGCTTCGGGCACTTGATTCGTCACCTTGCTGGATGCGTCAATCCGCACGACAGCGGGGCCGACTTTTTCGGCTGCTTCAGCAATAAAATTGGGATTGCTGCGATCGACTGCGCGATTTTCCTGAACTGGAGGAGACGCATAGGGCGGGATTTGCTGGCGCACCACCGGCAAAACCGATCCGGTTTCCAGAGTGTTTGGGCTTTGGAGATAGCGATTCCCCAACCATCCCATGCCTCCCCCAATAGACAGCAAAGTCACATAAAGGGTCGTTTGCTTAAAAGATAAACTCATATTTAACAACTCCCGCTGAATACCTCATCCCCGCAGACACGTTGCGCTTTGAGCATTTTTGTCTTGGCGACGGGAAGGAAGCGGGGCGGGGCGTACCGCTTCCTCAAGAACATAGCTGTTAACAGACAGGCGCTGATTGGCATCACAGGCAATTTTTGCCGGATTTGCCAACAGCGAGGAAAACTAATAATTCTTATCCTAACTTGGCTCAGGCTGCGATTTGCAGTCTCGGGCGGGACTAGAGCTTTCAAATATGCGCTTTCACTCGGCGAAAAAATTGTCAATTGTCCGAATTGAATACTTTTTTTTGTACTTAATGACTTTTAAACGCTTATTTCTGGTCATTTCTGCACTCCTAAAGGTCGATCGCCCCTGTTGGACAAACGGCGACAAATCTTCCTCCCGGTTCGCCTTTAAAAAACCGTGACTCCGCCCGCGATTGTCCGGGGCCGCTGTGTCTCGGTTGCGCCGCCACATCGCTCTCGATGGCGAAATTGTAGAAAGCATAGTGCGACAGTACAATGTGATGCCGGCGGTGTCGATCGGGATAAATCCAATGTTGCGGGGAGGTCGAGCGGCGGCAGTCCGGTGCGATCGTCATTCCTCCCTACGATGGCAGGCTCGTAGAAGTGCCTGCGGGCTGGAATTGGCAAAAATTGACCCAAGTTTATCAAGTCCCCGCAGATTTGCTATTTGAGGCGAACGGGTGCAGGTCTTTGGGGCAAACGGTGTTTGTGCCTGCGGTGAATAGGTCGATCGGGCCTTCGGTAAATCCCGATTAGGGCGGTGCCAGGATTTCCGCTACCCGCCCCAGCCGATTGCTGCTCGATATGCTCAACAAACATCAGCCGCTGGGGAAAGGAATCCGTGCGCCCGATCGGGTTTCACTCGCCCGTCCATCTTTCCCCTTTTCCTAGCAGGAAACACGGTCAAGTGCGTCTTGACTGCATAGTTTGGGGAGGGTTATCAGGGGGATTCTCGGGCTAATTAAAATACATTGCTGCCAAGACCAACCGCTTTGGATAATTTATACCTATTCTAAACAAGAGTGCTACAGATAGATTGTACGCGACCGTTTCTGCAAGCACGCGGGAATGCCGTTTTATTAGCGGAATATGCGACTTTTAATCATTGGTACAAGATTGAAAAGTGTAACAAATATTTTTTGAAGTGGTAGGATTTTTTTCAATCCACATTCCGCACACTCAACTGTTACAATCGGTTTTTACTTATTTTTATCGAGCAATGAAGCTATAAATTATATACTTTTTAAGTATATATACGTAAAAAATTTTTAAAAAGCATAATTTATGACTGGAAAAATTGATTGTTTTGAGTAATTATGCTGTGTAAAACTAAGCGAGGGCGGAATGTGGGTTTAAAGCGCATAAAATTACTTGACAGCAGCTTAATACCTCATATATACTTTTCAATAAATATTTTTGTCCCGCTTCAGAAGTTAAGTAGCAGTTCAATGGAATGTCATCTATTGGGTTGCAGGGAAAAAGCTCGATCGAGCCACAAAATGGTGTAACTAAAGTTCACCTCAATTTACAGTGCAATTATTAAATTTGGAGACAGCGGTATGTATTTGTCCAAAGAAAAGCTCCAGCACATCAACAGCATCGCCCATGAAGGCAAAGTAGTCGTCTTTGCAACCGATGCTGATGGCATAATTTCCTATACCGTCAAGCAAGATGGGTTTGAAGACAGCTACCTCAACACGCCCGCAGATCAGAGAACTGGGTGGGAAAACTGGCAAACATTAGAATTTCCTGATGAAAAAGTAGATGACCAGTCGGTTGTTGACAAAGAAAAAGCCGAACTTACCTACCAAAAAGACCCCAGTAAATTTGTTTTCAAGTCGCGCTACAGAACTAAAGAAGAATGTGCTGTAGCTCCCGTACAACTCATTTCTGCACTGGGACATATTTATGTTTTCCGTCAGTCCAAGTCCAATACTTTGTTAGTAGACCGCTTTGTTTTAGATGGGATGACCAATAAGCTGAATCGCAAACTAGAAGTACGGTTTAAGCGCAGTAAGCAGAAGCACGCGCCCACGAAAAACATGAATAAGGGGTCTAATGGACTCGCTAACATTGACTCCTTGGACTTTCGAGATGCCAACGGTAACTTTTTTTACGAACCCACCACAGAACTATGTGCAGTCAACAACCTGCAAAAAGGTTGGTTTTCAGTCGTGTTGGTTCCTACAATTGAAAATGATGTTTATCGTTGGCATATTTTCGCCTTCAACACTCAAAGCCAGAAAGTAGAATTAACGACTATTCGCGCCTCCGAAGAAGGGCTATTTGATGTCAAAGATTACACAAATTTTGAAGAATCAAACGATACTCTCGTTCCCCGGAAAATTCCGGGAGTAATTAAACGGACTTTAGACATTAGTGGTGTAATTGTCACCAACGGTTTAGCAGCCACCAAGTACGATTTACAACAGGAACAGGAAACCCAATCAGGGGAAAAGCAACTGTTGAAAACAGCAACCCGGTTGATGTTAGCAGTTCCCACCGATAAAGGAACGGCTGCATTCAGTTTTGCCATTGCTGGAGATGGCACCCTGGCAGAAATCGACGCAACACCTGACAGCACCATCATTCGCAGTCAACAGCGAGAAGTGCTGTTACCTTTAAACACTCTGGATGAAATCAAAGCCATTGGCGACAAAACACCTCCTCCCCAAGGAATTATTACAGGGTTTGCAGAGGGAACAGATGAAGAAGATATCGAAGATTTGGTGAAAATATCTACAGATGCCAAAGCAGCAGAATTAGCAAATGGCGACCTCGTAAAAATTACGGGTACAAGTGATTATCAAGGGCTTTATCGCACTAAAAAAGTAGATAATAATACCTTTGAAATTGACCTGCCATCAGGTAACGGACTTGGCTATTGGGAAAAAGAAGATCAAGAAGCCGGGGGTTTGATTTTTGATGGGATGATTACCGCCTATCAAAAAACAGCCGATGGTAAATTGCGAGTAACTTGTCCCGATCATGGTTTAGAAAATGGGGATGAGGTGCAGATTGCGGGGACAGAAGCCTATAACGAAACTTACCCCGTGCAGAAGATTGACGATACTCAGTTTGCGATCGAGCGTAAATGGGCAACGGGAGAAGCCATCAATGTAAAACTGGTATCTCGCAAGCGGCGCGGCGTTGTGTTTGATGGGGTGGATGATTATATCCAACTCCCACAGCCACTCTCAATATTTTCTGGTTCATTCACCGTTTCTATGTGGGTGAAAGTGCCTAACAATTCCGATCGGGGTATATTGTTGGGAGACTATGGACTACCAAACTCAATTAATGTAAATTTTGAGGTTTTCGATGGAAAGCTGAGATTTTACTGGAACGGTGAACCTATACCCTATCTACTTGGCTCGAAAGATTTGAGAGACAATCAATGGCACTTCATCAGCTTTGTCAGAGATCGGGACAACAAAAAAATCTACGGCTATGTTGATGGTGTCCTTGATTTTGAACATTCAGGAGAAATTTCTGATAAGCGTGCTGCGATCGCTCACAGAATAGGGCGTGATAGTCGGGAAGGAGTAACCAATTTTGAGGGTCAAATTGCCGATATCCGCATCTGGAAAACCGCCCGCACCGCCGAAGAAATCAAAAATAATATGTACCTGCAACTGACTGGGAAAGAAGTCGGTTTGGTGGGGTACTGGCGGCTGGGGGCTATTGCCGAAGGCAAAGTCATCGACTTTTCGGCTAACTGCAATGATGGCATCGTACATGGAGATGCCTATGTAAGTGCTGCCACGCTGAACCGCAAACTCGCAGGGGGAACTGACGCAGTTAAGTATAGCAATCCTGAGTTATTTGCAGTCAGCGAACGGGCAACCTACGAAGAAAGCTTTGAGTTTAAGGTTAATTCCAAGACACCAGTCAATGTTGCCTATCTTGACAATGCCGATGGCAAGAATCTAGGAACCAAGATTTTCACCCTATCCTATTGGGGAAAAACCAGCCGGAATACTGAAGAGAAAAAGCCCATATCTACCGTCCAGAATAAGTTTGAAGACTTGGGCAATGGCTGGTATCGGGCATCTTGCAACTTTACTATTCCTGATGAGGTGAGTATGTTGCGTTCCTTTGAGATTATCAACATCAAAGGTGACTGGGTATCCCTGGAAATTCGCAAGCACCGCATCCGTTTGTTGTCTGACAGTATTACTGAGGCTAAGTATACTGACAGTGTGACTTTGGCAACTTTGGCTGATAGTCAGTTAACATTGGCGGACAAGTTAAAACAACTGGAATTAAAGGAGAAACTGGAAGCAAATCTGCTCAAAGAAAAACGAGATTTAGAAGCCAAAATTGCTGCCTACAATGCTCAGGCTTCAACCCGAGAAAAGATTGACAAATTAACCGCTCAGATTACAACGCTCACCAGTGAAGAGCAAGCCCTTTTGTCTCAATACAATGCCGAGCAAAACAGCCCCTTTAACTACTATTGCTACATTATCAATCTCTCTTACGAGAATCATCGTTTAGCTCCCTGTGGAATGAGTGGTAGTCGTTACAACATGGTATTACGACCCAAAGGAGATGAAGACTATTACCACAAGTGGAAATTTGTCTCCTTGGGGCAAAATTCTTACCACATTATCAATCTCTCTTACGAGAATTATCGTTTAGCTCCCTGTGGAATGAGTGGTAGTCGTTACAACATGGTATTACGACCTAATGGAGATGAAGACTATTACCACAAGTGGAAATTTGTCTCCTTGGGGCAAAATTCTTACCACATTATCAATCTCTCTTACGAGAATTATCGTTTAGCTCCCTGTGGAATGAGTGGTAGTCGTTACAACATGGTATTACGACCCAATGGAGATGAAGACTATTACCACAAGTGGAAATTTGTCTCCCTCGGCGATCAGTCTAATAACAATATACCGATAGCCTATCAAGCTTGGCAGGCCAAACTTCAGCAACTAAACCAAGCAAAAGAGCAGTTAATACTGCTTAATGCAGCATTAATTGCCACGCCTGCTGAAAAAGCTGCTTGGGATGCTCGTCTTGCACAACTGATCAAAGAAATCACCACGATTCAAACTGAGTTAAACACCCTAAATACTGACTTCCTGAATGCAGTCAAAAACACCGCAGCAAAGCCACAAACCATGCCACAAGTTGGTAAAGATGGCAAGGGATTGGTAACTCAAGGAGCTTTACTTGGCTTTGTGCAACCTGCCAGCCGCCTGAACGCCATTGAAACCTGCGAAGGCAATGTGCAACTGAGTTACTTCGATATCCAGGGGCGGATGCGACAAACCAACTATGATGCTACGGCTGACAGTAATAATGCTGCCTTCGAGCAGTGGATTCCCGATGCTCAACGCGCTTGCTTAAATTTTGGCAATAGCAACAGCGCAGTTAAGTTAAATCAACCTCTGTTTCTTCCCGCAGACTGGAGTATTGAAGCCTGGTTCTTCTATCCTTTACCAGAAGCAGGAGAATGGAATACATTAACCAGGGGGCAAAATAGCGACCACCACATCTTGGTCAGAAATCGCAAACAGTTAGGTATTTATTTCAACAATGACTCCCTGGGGCAGAACTTTTACGATAGCGGCTTCAATATGGAGTTGTTATCTCAAGGATGGCATCATCTCGCTGCTGTGGGTGGGAAAGATACCACCAGGTTCTACATTGACGGGAAAAAAGTTGGCGATACCAAAGCAAAAGCTCTAGCTGATGCCGAAGAAAATCTGAAGAAAACCCCCAACGATGCCGCAGCTAAGAAAAAGGTTGACGATATCAAGAAAGCTATTCTGAAAGTCACCAGCGATGTTTATGCCATTGGCAACACTAACGGTAGCGGACAGCAATTTGGGAAAGTAGCAGAAGTCCGCATTTGGGGAGTCTCCCTGACTGAAGAAGAGATTGCGGTTAACAGCAAAACCCTACTGAGTGGTAACGAACCGGGTTTGATGGCTTACTATCCCCTGAATGAAGCCACAGAAGTTGAAGTCCGCGACAATTCTGGGAAGGGAAATAATGGCACGGTATCTGGTGCTAACTGGTGGGGTTGTACTGCTCCCATTGGCAACCCCGGAAATACGGTAATGCAGTTTGATGGGGTGAATGACTATATCGCTACCACGAACAGTTTAATGAATAATCTGCCAGCCTTCACTCTGGAAGGATGGGTAAAAGCCCTCTCTTTACCAGAGGGAAAAGCAATTTCTCTATTTGGGCAAAACGATGCGATCGAATTTGGCATCAGTTCCCAAAAACTTGCAGTATGGACAAAGGGTGACGGATCTTTGTTGAATGCCGATGCTCCTTTTGAGCTTCAAACGTGGCATCATGTCGCGGTGGTTGGTAACGGCACAAATGTACTCCTTTATCTTGATGGAATGCAAATCAAAATCGGCGGTTCTGCCACCAAAAATTATGGAACGTCGCCAGATCGATTTACAATTGGAGCCGGAGTTTGGTCTGGAGGGAGCGCAGATCCGTTTAACGGTCAAATCGCTGAGGTTCGCATCTGGAATAAAGCCCGCACCCCAGCCGAAATCCAGGTGGATATGTACAAGCGTCTGAGCGGTAAAGAGCCAAATTTAGCAGCTTACTATCCCCTCAATGAAATCAAACTGGAAGGTTCTACTCGAAAAGTTCTAGACCTAGCTGGCAACAATCACGGCACTGTAAGCGAAGCCATTACCGTAGACGACAACACCCTACCCATTGGTGGCGATGCCCTCGTGTCCAACGAGTACAGCACTGTGACCCTCCAAAATAACCGCAAGGTAGCCATCATGCGGCGGTTCTTTGCCTCTCCTGCTACCAATGGACCAACGCTGCTACCCGATAAGCGTGTTGAAGCTTTGGAACTGAAATGGATTGGTAATGCCCAATTTGCTCCGACTTTGTTGGGCTACATCGAAGGGCCACCACCCGTACCCAGTGAAAACTTGACGCTGGAAGACGACTATAACTGTGCGACTTCTGTGGAATTAACCATGTCGGAAGATGTGGAATTTAACTGGAATCGATCGCAAGATAGTGGTTTGGGAGCGAGTATAGAAGCTTTTGCTGGATTAGATGATGAAGTCACGGGAGGGATTGTAGTTTCCAAAAGAATTGCCAAACTTCGTGCTGGTTACAAAGCAAACTTAGACTTCAGCTACCAATTCCAGAATGAGAGTAGTATCACCTCGAGTTCATCCCTAAGGATGACCGATAAACTGGAACTGCGGGGTACGCCGGAAGAAACTGCTAAATTCCCCCATCTCGGCAAACGTTTCATTCCCAAAAACATCGGCTATGCGTTGGTAGTTTCTGCAATAGCAGATGTGTTTGTTACCCGACTTGCCCGCAGCGGAAAAATGGTAGGCTACCAAGTCCAACCCGTTGACGGTATTCCCCCCGATGTCAACACCATTACCTTCTTGATGAATCCGGCTTACACCATGAACGGCAGCTTGGATGGGATGACAGGTAGCAGTGCGACGAGCGATCGCTTCTTCAAGCACGTTCCCGAAATGCGATCGCAGTACGGTTCTCTCTATCCCGCCAGTTACTATCGCCTCCAAGAAGCTTACGATCTCAAACAAGCGATCGAAGCAGAAGACAAGCGACGGGAATCTTACTTTTCTCACTTTGATGTGCGTTTAGTTGATGAAATCTCTTTGAATCGGAATATAGACAGTGGCGATGCACCGACGACTATTGGGGTGACACGGGAAGAAGACAAACCCAGCACCCAGATGACTGAGGAGGAAAAGAAAAAGGCTGCGGAGGAAAAACTTCAGAATGAAAAAGCTGAGGCAGCAGCAAAAACCAAGCAACAAGAAACCGCTTCCCAGCAGAAACAGGCAGAGATTCAAAGCAAAATTGGCGATCGAGAGAAACGAGTACAAGCCACAGACAGTTTTGCTGGCTGGCAGAAACGGATGGAAAGCCTGCAAATTCGGGCTGGCAAACGCAACATCGTCAACACCTATGTTTGGGATGCTGACGGCGGACTGCGAACCGAAGCCCAAAGCTTTGCCAATACTGTAGAGCATAGCATTGGCGGATCTTTTAGTATGAATGCAGGTTTAGGCGGAGAAGCGAACGTTGGTGTAGCTGGTTTCATGTTTGAATTGTCCGCCCTAGCCACTGTCAACCTAACTCAAACCATGAGCAAAACCGAAGCTCGCAGCAAGGGCTTTGAATTAAACGTAGACCTCAGCGGTTTGGAATATAAAGGCATCACCAACTACAACGACAACCCCATTCTGCCAGGGGAAAAGGTCGATCGCTATCGGTTTATGAGTTTCTACCTCGAAGGTAGCACCAACAACTTCCAAGACTTCTTTAACTACGTGGTCGATCCAGAATGGCTGCGAAGCAATGACGAAGAAGCACGGGCGTTGCGGCAAACTCAAGCAGGTAAACCCAACAAAACTTGGCGGGTGCTGCACCGCGTCACCTACGTCGAACGTCCGGCGCTGATGGGATTTGGTCGGGATGTCCGCAAATTGCGGGCTGCTGCTGAGATTTCCGAAAATCAACAACTGCTGGGTAAAATTGCCAAGTTGGAGGAAGATAACCGCAAACTAGAGGCAAAACTGGATAAAATCCTTGATTTGCTCTTTGAGCGCAAATAGTCGATGATTTTGGGAGGGGGGAAACCTCAAAGCTATGGCTCTATCTAGACCTAGCCCCCCTTTCGGGCGATCGGGCTACCGAAGGGGGGAGAAGAGAAGGACGAAGAATAAGAACCCTTGTACGATCGCATCAGCACTGAGGCAGAAACTGGGTGCGATCGACGACGAAAATACACAGGTTGCAGCCGGAAAACACACTTAAAAAACCGGGTTTCTGTGGTCAAGACTGCGTAAGTCCTGAAATTTTAGTAAAAGCCCGTGGCGAGATTTGAATTACACCCCTCCACTTAATTAACGAGTTTACGTCATTCCAGTCCATAAATCATTCATCTCAAAGCACTTGCTAACACGCTTGAGTGGAAAGCGAGTGTCTTGCAGTAAGCTGTACACAATAAGCAGACTCAACATTGAGAATCAAGTGAGTGGAATATGAGTGGAAATCGTTAATCGTTAATTAACTGAGATTCTTAAATGGCTAAGCCATAATGATTTAAAAGCTAAGCCCGTGGCGAGATTTGAACTCGCGACTTCCTCCTTACCAAGGAGGTACTCTACCCCTGAGTTACACGGGCATAAAAGATTAAAAATGCTAAATTAAAATGTTTGACTTTTAATTTTCAACTTTTAACTTTTATGTCAATTGTGGTGGGCCGGGCTGGATTTGAACCAGCGTAGGCGTAGCCAGCGGATTTACAGTCCGCCCCCATTAACCGCTCGGGCACCGACCCATTTGTACCCACAGTTAAACATCCTAGCAGATTCTTCTTTTTTTGCAACATGACATTTGAAAGTCTAATCATTAAAGGCTGAACCGATAAGTTATATCGTGTCCGGTCGATTACCATAACAAAAACAGTTCGCGCGTGCAAGTCCTCTGCCGGGAAGCGGACTGAAGTCAGCGCTACGGCCGGAAAGCGGACTGAAGTCCGCACTACGAACCTTACAAGAAACCGGGTTTTTTACCGAATCGGAGGGTTGCAACGACTATTTTGGTAAAAACCCGGTTTCTGGGCATCTGTGCGTGTAGGATTCTTATCGCAATTGAAGTCTGGGCTCAGCAGAAATTCCTAATTTACTAATTCGCCGGTTTCTTGCAGGGAGTGCAGGCGGCGGTAAATGCCTTTTTGGTTCAAGAGTTCGTCGTGGCAGCCAACTTCGACGATTTTACCGCCGTCGAGTACGACGATCGCATCAGCTTCGCGAATTGTACTCAGTCGGTGGGCGATAATTATGGTGGTGCGCGTACCTAAGATGTTCTGCATGGCTAGCTGGATCGATCGCTCCGACTCATAATCCAAACTAGAAGTAGCTTCGTCAAAGATTAACACGTCAGGCTGCACCAGCAGCGCCCTGGCAATTCCCAACCGCTGCCGCTGACCCCCGGACAAGCGCATTCCCCGCTCCCCGACAACGGTATAGTAACCTTGGGGCAACAAGTTCACAAACTCGTCTACTCGGGCGATGCGGCAAGCTTCCTCAACTTGGGCGAAAGTTGCTTCCGGGTTGCCGTATTTCAAATTTTCCAGCAAAGTACCGTTAAACACGTCTACTTCTTGGTGGACGATGGCCAAACGCTTGCGGTAGCGAGTCACGTCTAAGCTGGAAATGTCCTCGCCGTCGATCAGAATGCGGCCGCAGTTGGGCTCGAAATACCGGAAAAGCAGTTTAACTAAAGTTGATTTCCCCGAACCCGAGCGCCCGACTAATGCTACTGTTTGACACGGGTGAATTAATAAATTGACATCCTGCAAAACTGGCTTTTCGCGATCGTACCCGAATGTCAGCCCGCAAAACTCAATTTTCCCGCTAAATCTATAAGGCGGCGCGGATGCAGCATTTTCTGCTGCTAAATTGACCGCATCTACACCGTCTGGTAACTGCATAAACTCGTGGAACCGGATCATTGAAGAATAGCGGCGGGCAAACAATTCGGCGATAATGCTAATCGGACGCAGTTGGGAATATGCCATGCTTGCTAAGGTGTAAACCGTAACAAAATATCCCAGAGATATCTTGCCTGCGACTGTTGCTGCTACGCTAAAACCGAGAACTGAAAACAGGCAAAGCTGGACGATCGTCTGCTGGTATGTTCCCAGGGTGACGTATCCTTTGTGAATGCGGTTAATTACGACTTTCAACTCGCGATCGAGTCTGGTTGTTTGTTTTTTTAGTTCCCGACTTTCCGTTGCAAAAGCTTTGACTGTTTTGATGTTGGTGATAATTTCCGAGTTGCGGCTTTCGGTATCTTCGATGTATTCATCCAGAATTTCTTCTCGCTGAGTAAGCCCTTGAAGGCCTTTGAGGGTAAAACCGAGGATAAATAGGAAGGAAACCAAAATTAACAAGCCGATGCGCCATTCTATTAACCAGATAACTGCAAAGATGCCGATTAAGCGGACGACTTCGGGGATGAATTCACTGGCAATTTCTGGGTAAGTCCAAGTATGGTTGGCGATGCCTTTGGCGATGCGACTGGAAATCCGACCGGCGTTGTTTTCGTCGTAGAATTCTAAGGGTAAGGTGAGAATTTTGCCGATCGCTCCTTTCATCCGATCGCGTCGTGCGGTCAATGGTAGCGCCCAGTGGAACCAATTTCCCACCCAAGGCTGTACGGGTGCTTGGGCGACTGTTACCAGAAAAATTAAGCCCAGCAAGACGGATAGCGATAATATTTTACTGGCGGGCTGCTGGGTAAGTGAGGCGATCGCCGCGATCGATTTTTGCGTTATTATGTCTGGTGGCTGACCGGACAATACGTTTAATAGTTGTCCGATCGCGTAGGGCACAGCTAAATCGGCGATCGCAAACAGGCTGGAGGCGCCGATGCTGAAAACCGACATTTTCCAGTATTGGCTGTAGTATTTGAGGATGTCCCGAAAGCTTGCCATAATTCTTTTTGCGATACAACCCTTGCCAAAACTTGAGTCTGACAACTGCGCGCTCCTGGCGCTTTGCTTACAATTGTACTACAAAAGTAGTCGATCGGGAAGCGCTGTGGGGATAAGTTGAAGCAGCTCAGCCGGCTTTTGAAGGCGCTCGACGTGTTTGCGCGATCGCAGCCATCGCTGATGAGGAATAGATATTATTTATTGTGACTCGGGCGATCGCAACGAAGCAGATCGATCGCCCGCGATGATATTTCAAGCGTTGATGCAACAAGAGGAAACCGCTCCTTAACGCTCCTTAACGCAGATAGTTTCCTGTTATGGCGATCGAATTAATGCAATGCCGAACTTAGTTGTGGTGTCGCAGAAGTCCTTGTACTTGTACTTTTGGGCAACAATTGATTTAGCGCACCACACAAATATTTTTTCACTGTTTCCCTGCTTGCACCCACCCCACTCGGAATGGTAAAGATCATCTCGACATTTAATAGATTGCCATCCTGTGAGGCAAATACATCGATCGGCAAAGCACGCTGAAATGCTGTTGCGGGATTTTCCGCTTTCATTACACCCATGCTCACATCGGTGCTGACAGTCTTGATACCCTCGCGGGCTAAAATGGGTCGCAATTGGGAAAATGCTTTTTCTACCGTTAACCCCTCAACCTGAACGCGCGCAGAAAATGCAGCGCCATTGAAAAAGTCCCCTTTTTTTTGGAAGCTTTCCTCGCAGGTGGTAGCAAAAGCAGGGGTGGCTAAACACAGAAGAGCTACGGTTAAGATAGTCGATCGCATATTAACTAAGTTACGAGTCTGAAAGTGTCATCAAGACCAAGATAAACACCCTACAAGTGTTTGGCAAAGACTTGAAGTATCTGTCTCAGGCAAAAAAATACAGAAGACAGAATTTGCTTAAATTCTGCCTTCCGAGCAATGCTTTCTAATTTTTAGGTTCTTTTCGTCTGTTAGCTGAAGGCGTAGGCTGATTGCAGCGCCCACCAGATGAGGAAGCCGATGCCGCTGCCAATGACGATCGCCGAAATGGCGATCGCGATGGGGCTGTCAGCTCCTTTGAACTTCATGATTCCGCGATTTAAGTCTGACATGAGCAGTGTTCTCCCACAATTGCAGCTTGATTGTAGCTTTGCACTGTGGCGGATGACGGTCAAAACCACTGCAATTACTGATTTTTTTAACAATCGGGCTGCTGCAATTTCAGGCGGGCAGGGGCATTGGGGCGCTTTTACTGGGTTTGTGAAAAAAACTTACAAAAAAGACTTGACAAATTCCCAGAAGTGAGACATTATAGTTAAGACCGCAGGAAATGCGGGTGTAGCTCAGTGGTAGAGCGTCACCTTGCCAAGGTGAATGTCGCGCGTTCGAATCGCGTCACCCGCTTTAGAAGATAGAGAAAATAAAAAAACCGGAAAGTATAGCAATAAGCTCAGGGATATACTCCTAACGGTGGTTGAAAATACCTAAGTTAGTGGTAAAATTGAGTTGAGAACTTGCAAGTCACAATTGCCGCTCGGGCGATCGCTCGGCACAGGCAGTTGAAATCCTCGATAGGGCAGAATTGACAAGTTTGATTAAATGGATATGTTAACGATTATTTTTGCAAAAACGCTTTTTTTATCCGATCGCTCGTGCCATCTCAAAAAGCTCCCAAGATTGACTTAAACGATGAGTACCCGTGCCCTTGCCGGCGCCGGGGTCGTCTCGTGCCCATAACGCTGACAGAAGCATTTGGCTGCAACCGCTGTCAGCAAATATTTGTATTGGACGAAAGCGGACAGGTCATCGAGCAACTATCAACGAACTATCCTTACAAGCAGGCTTGGCGGTGGACGGGCAAACATTGGAACAGAGCGCATCCGGGTTTGAAGGCGCACTACTTGCCGCTGGCCCTGGGGATGATTTTGGTGCCTCTAGTGATTTGGTTGCCCCTGGCGCTGCACTCGCCTGGCCCGAATGTGATTCTGTGGGCAATGGTGGCAGTGCTCCTAGCAATGCTGCCGGCGCTGATGGTATGGCTGGCTTACAGGCGTTAGCTAGATGATAATAGAGGATTTTAGCCATTCATCAGATGGGGCAAATGTCGCCCGCCGCGCAAATCTTGCTTCTTTGGAGTTGGCGGCGACAAAGAGTAGGGATCGTGCTGCTGCTTTGCAGGCGATGGCGCAAGCGCTGAAACGCCGGCAAAATGACATTTTAGAAGCAAATACTCTGGATCTCGAAGCGAGTCGGGATATGGCGATTCCCGAGTTGATTGTGGAGTGGCTGAAGCTGACGCCGGAACGGATCAAGACAACTGTGCAAATTCTGGAACGGTTGGGGGAAATGCCAGATCCGATCGGCAGAGTGATCAATGCTTCGTATCAGGTCGATCGCTGTCAGGTGTACTGTCAATCGCTGCCGCTGGGGGCGATCGCTCTAATTTACGAGGCGTTTCCCGAGTTGGGGGCGATCGCGGCAGGTTTGTGTCTCAAAAGCGCTAACAGCTTGATTCTCAAAGGCGGCAGCGAAAGCTGGCAAACTAATGCTGTAATTGGAGAAGCTTTGGTTTCGGCGATCGATGATGTGGGTTTGCCGTCAGGATGTTTGCAGGTACTGCCGCCGGATCGGGGCGCTTCGATCCGAGATTTGGTCACTCAAGACCAATATCTCAATTTAATTATTCCCTACGGTAGACCGAGTTTGGTGCAGCAGGTGGTAAGGCTGTGCACGGCGCCGGTGTTGCGATCGGCAATGGGCAATTGTTACCTTTATTGGTCGCCGACTGGTAGTTTGGAAATGGCAAGGTGGATGATTTTGGACAGCCATCAAAGCGTGCCCGATCCGGTAAACGCGATCGAGAAAGTGCTGATCGATCGCAATCAAAAGCCTTCTTCCTTAGTCAGGCTGTGGAACAGTTTAAAAGAAAAAGGCTTTCAAATTAGCGCCGACGCGGATCTCGTGGCAGATTTCCCCGAGTTGAAGCTGGCTGAACCCTACGAGTGGACTCAACCCTATTTAAACAAAACCATCGCGTTTAAAGTTGTTGATAGCTTGGAAATTGCGATCGGCTGGATCAACCGCTACAGCAGCGGCCACGCTGACTCCATCGCCACTGAATCTTACTTAGAAAGTCGCCAATTTGCTCTCGATGTCAACAGCGCCTCTACTTTTATTAATGCCTCGCCTCGGTTTTGGCGCTATCAAAATCGGGGAGATGCGATATTTTTGGGAATGTCGAACCAAAAAGGTTATCGCCGGGGATTGATCGGGCTAGATACGCTGACGACAATTAAAGAAATTGTTCAAGGTAACGGACAATTTTAGGGAGTTAGATTTTGTAGTTGGGCTGTGGAATTGAATTTAAGGCAGAGCATCTTTTTCTAACAAAGTTTGTAGTCAGGACTTGAGTCCTATGCCTCGGCTTTTATTAAACAAAGACTAATAGCCGTACTACAACAACCAACTTTTATTGTAGGTGATTAAGCCAAGATGAGATGAGATTCAAAATCTATAGAAATAGGATGTATTTTAGCAGTTAGATGGGATTTGCTATACAGATTGTTGAGAATTAAAATCTTCCAATAATTACATTTTTGTGATATGTATCAAGTGTCGGGACAACAGTTGTAAATTCCCTAAAACAGTGACTTGCAAAGAGTAAATTATCCCAGAATAGATATAATTAAAATAGGAAAAATAATCTGACTGACATTAGGGTGTTATTAGCAAACAATGAATTCTGAAAAAATGCTCATTTCTTTAGACGAGACTGTCGATCGCGAAACGCTAATTCACCAATCGACATATGCTAAAAAATTGCGTCCGCTGCTGCCGGCAGAGGCCTTTGAACCCGATCGTAGCAAGTTAGCAATCCTGTTAATCAATCTGGGAATTCTCTTGCTGGGATGGGGAATTGCCGACTATCTCGATCGCTGGTCTGTGTATTTTTTATGGCTTTACTTACCTTTAGCCGCGATTATGGGCCATAGTATCATAGTTTTGCTATTTAGCTCCCACGATTTGATGCACGGTAGCGTTCAGAAAAAGTCTCGCCTGACATATCCGATCGCCTTTTTAGGCCTGAGTATGCTATTGATGCCACCTACCCAGTGGAAATCCCTGCACAACCTCGTACACCACAATACCACCAATTCCCTAGCAGACCCCGATCGCAATTACCTGCACCAGCAACCGGATACTTGGGGAAAATGGATTCAAAATCTATTTGTACCCTCGGTAGAAGTCAATCCGCTGTGGTTGATTGTCGGAATGGCTGGATCGTGGGCGGTGCATAACTTCCGCAACGTGTCCTCAGTCTTGTTATTCAACGATAAATCTGTGGATTACGTACCGGCTGCGTTTACGGTTAGTCCGAAAGATCGATCGATAATCGCCTTGGAATGTTTGGGAATCTTGGGAATTCATCTGGGCATCTTGTTCTACCTAGACTTTAACCCGATTAAAGTTACTCTGGCATACATTTTGCCGATCGCGATCGGTCATGCAGGAGCAATGTTTTACATCTATACAAACCATATGGGTTGTCGGATGACCACCATTAATGACCCGCTGATCAATAGTGCTTCGCTGCGAGTTCCTAAAATATTTGACCTGCTGCACTTGAATTTCTCTTACCACACAGAGCACCACATTTTCCCCAGCATCAACTCCGACTATTACCCGATGGTGCAAGAGTTGTTACAAATTCATTATCCCGATCGGATGAATTTAATCGATGCTGGGGAAGCTTGGCGGTTGCTGAGAGAAACGCCGCGGCATTACAAAGATGAAGTCACCTTCACTGATTCCCTAGGAAAAATGTCCGTAAATTGCAGTATTTTGGAAGAATATAAATGCTAATTTAGCGATGTGTAATATCGTGTCCGATCGATTAACCGCAATCAGATTCGACGATCGCGCGTGCCCCCGAAAGTCCGCAAAACGCTGCGGACTTTCGGGGGCACTACAAACCGTTTTTGTTATGGTAATCGACCGGACATGATATAAAAAGTAAGGTGCGCCCCTAAGCACTCTACGGCTTTTATACAGTTATATCATGTCCGAAAATTTGGTAGTGAGGACTTCAGTCCTTATAAATCAGAGGACTTTAGTCCTCACTACCAACCATTCTGATTGCTGGGAATTCAGCGGATTTCAGTCGTTATAAATCAGAAAACTAAAGTCCTCACAACCAACCATTTTGATTGCTGGAAATTCAGCGGACATAATATTATTTTAGGCTGCATTGTGTTAAAAACCGTCGAGCTGACTCGGCGGTTTTTAAGGCGGATTTGGTATTAGATGCTGATGCTATTGATCACTAAAGAAGGTTTGAGAGCAATATATGGCACTAATCGCTTTTTATTGTTGGCATCAATCTTCTGTTCTGCCATATTCAAATCTTGCTGAAACTGTCTGACTAACTGTTGGATCGGAGTTCCCTCAAAAACTTCGTCGAAGGTGGCACGGTAGAGTTCTCGGAAAGATCTATCGTAATAACCCAAACGGTCATATTTATAAGCTGACAAAGTAAACATAATTTGCAGTTGGTCGGCAGCTTTTTTGTAGGGCGGAAGCAACTGTAGAAGCTTCAGTTCCGTAATTACTTCAGGAATATCGGACTTGGTAATTCCCGGAATATCCCGGTAGGCAGCCAAAGGCATATTGGCGACAAAACTCATGTATTGATGCTGCGTATAATTCACAGCACAATGCTGCGGCCCGCAGGTGAAAATCACTGTTGTGACAATTTCAATCAATTGTTGAACATCGTCAATGCGCTGTGGCATTCCTTTGACTTTACCCCCTGTCTGGGAGGATAATTCTTGCGCCCAGCGTTGCAGTTCGGTATCATCGGTAAGTTTCTGCTTTGTCGAGTAAAAGTGTTTTAGGTAGCCGGATACAAAGGTTTTAATTGCGTTCCAAAGCAGCAATCCATCATCTCGGTAAGGGTAGTGAGGTAGTTGAGTTGTGTTGTCCATTCCCCGATTTTTAAGTTCCGTTGGGAAGGCAAATTGATCGATACTCCAGTTAGTGCAGGCTTCCCTGCTGATGTCGATTGTCTCTGGCAAGGTTCCTGCTAGCAACTCATCGACTGGGCCTCCAGGGGCGATCAACTGATTGCGTGCGAGATTGTTGTTGGTCAACATGAAGCGAAAGTGGGGTTTGAGCAGTAAGCTGAGGGGATGATTTTCAGCTAACTGTCGGGCTGTGACGATCGCGATCGGTTCCATAACAAGATGGGTTCGACCTAAATGCGAACTCATTTCGTGGTGATTGGCATCTGCGACTTGCACGCAGAGTTTGGCAAAAAACCAATTGAGGGGCGGATCGGACGGGGTGTAGAGATGGCTGCCCGGTTTGGGGTCTAGTTGGATGGCAAGGGGTACCATTTCACCCCGATCGCGCACTCCCGTCCACCGCCAAGCAAAGAAAGCACGGGGTTTCGGCAAGTATTTCCTGCCTTTTTCATAGGTGCCTCCTTGAATTCGAGCAGGCGCGCGATAGTTTGCGTCAGTACCCGTGTAATCGGCAATGTAAATACTTTTTTCCCGCAACTGTTTGGGTATCTCCAATAATGGCTGCTTGCTGTCGAGTTTGGTGAGGATTTCTGCCCGGGGATCGCTGGCATCTAAGAGGCGAAGCACCATCGGATTTGCCCCTGACAAGCGCTGTTCGGCAAAAGAGCGATCGGTTTGGTAAGTCTTGGCAACTTGAGGCAGCCGGATCACGGGAAAGAAGTCTTCATAGTCTTGGAGTTCGTCGAGAGGATCTAGAAAAGATCTCGCCTGGACTGCCAACATATTTACAGGAAGTTCAGAGGTTGCTATTATCCGTTCTCCAATATAGTCGCTCGAAAAATTCTCGACCGCTGGCACGGTTTTTAATAAGGCCAAAGGTGATAAACTGTTATAGTCAAACTGGTAAGCTTGTTGCTGGCGAGTTAAGTAATCGCTGCGCTGTTGTTTGTTCGCGTCGTCTTGAGGAAGGGAAGGTTTCATGATTTTTATCCGTTATCAATTTTAACCCTTATTTTGTAGTAATATATAGGTAAAAATTACCACAGATAGGGTATTGGATGAACCCAGTCTTGTGACTGTATAAGAGAACTTGATATAATCATAGTTCGCAGATTGGCAATTGCGCTCCGGACAGTTTCGAGTTATTTTGCTGCTACCAGTCGCAACTCTCCAAGCACGGGGATTTTGGTGGAATAATCAGTCGAGCAGCTTCGTCCCGAACTCAAAGCCATTGAGCCAAGCAAAAGTTATGCTAATTCAAAAAAGCTATGCAACAGTAGCTTCGGTTTGCTTTCGTACAAGTCTACCTACTGTACCATGATTTTTTGCCAACGGCTATTAGAACAAATGAGTTCGTGTTCGGTTATCTAACCATAATTAAGTTTGATCGTTGGGACTGAAGTCCTCAAAATCCGAAAAATCATCGCCAACAATTTTATCATGAGTGATTGACCGGACTTAATAGGAGTTCCTGTCTGCTTATCTAACCATAATTAAACTCGCAGTCAGGGCGAAGGGTTTTATTCATACCTAGAAAGAGGACTTGCATTCCGAACGATCGAACACGGAGGACTTTAGTCTTCATTAAAAACACGGGCTAATTATGGGTAATTAGCCGGACATCACCTCTGGGCTATTCCTGGACGCACTCCGGCTTTGATCGACCGGGTTTTTTCACTGTGATTGAGAGTTTGAACGAAGTATGGGGGTTAAAAAACCCGGTTTGTGCGTCTTGGAGTGTCAGCGATTAGGCATGAACCATTAAATATTGACCGTTGCCGTTATATTCACCATCGCAACTGGCGAAATTAGCCACAAACCAAATCAAGTAAAACCGCCAGATGCGGCGGAATTTGGCATAATCGATGCCGTAGTCTAAATCTTTGACTGTCGCCTGAGAGTTGTCAAAATTTTGCAACCAGTTAGCAAAGGTTTTAGAGTAATTGTATCCGTTGAGATACCATTGTTTTAGGGTTTTGAGGTCTTTGTTGTGGCTGGGAACAGCATCATATTTCCAGTAACGGCCGTGGGGAAAAATGTATTTGTGGGTGAAAACGCTGGATATGTTGTTAGGGGTGCGAACTGTGATGATGTGAATTAAAACTTTGCCATTATCGTTCAGGAAAGATGCCAGCTTTTGGAAAGCTTTCGTTAAATTGCCTACATGCTCAAAAACTCCGATGGAGAGAATTTTGTCAAATTTTGTCTCAAATTGGGCCTCGTTCAAATCTCCTTCATATAGGGTAAATCGACCGGAACTAAGGTAGCTTTCTGGGTCTTGCATCTTCTGACGCATATACTCGCATTGGTGGTGGCTGAGGTTAATCCCGGTAAAGGTGACATTGGGGAATTTGGAAAGAATGTAATTGGGAACGCAACCCCAACCGCAGCCAAAGTCTAAAATATTGTCGCCATCCTGAATCTCTAGCTTTTCAATCACATCATCAATCATCTGCATTTGCGATTGTTCAAGGTTGGCGGCTCCTTTTTCCCACAATCCCATGCTGTATTTAGGATAAATGAGTTTCCCGTCGCCTAACATCGGATTCAGCATAGCTTGAGGTAAGTCGTACTGAATCTTCATTAAATCCGGCGGCCCTTCGGCGGTACGATCTGTTTCTGTGAGTACCCATTCGTAGGGTGCGAGGAGGGAGGGAAAATACTTAAAAAAGACGGGCATACAGGTATCAAAAAGCGATCGCAATACAGAATCCGGTACTTCTAAGCCGTTGATATAAGACTCTGCTACTGCCATTTGCACCGCGTTAACTGCACTAACTGCGACGCGGGTTGCTCGGTAGGCGATCGGACTTTTGGTATGGATATTTCCCACGAGCGGGATGTGCTGTTCGATGTTTTGTAGGGCTGTTGATGAACTCATGGTTATACGGGTTTTAAAGATGCTGCTATTCTATCTCACGCAAATTTGCTGGTTGTTAGGGAGCCAAAAAGCTGAAACTATTACCAACTAAGGTTTGCACAGAAAAAGTCTGCAAAATCCTCAAAATATATGGCGGTTGACGGCGATTGGATAACGCATTTATTGGGTTTTAGGCTATCTTAAATTTATTAAGAATTATGTCGGTCAATTGAGGATTTTAGATGGGAGATTTGAGATTAATTCCACAGGCTTTAATGAAGCTGGAATTGGCGTGTTTTCAGGGTGCGATCGCCTATTTAAGGCTGAGGTTGTTTGGCGGTTGAGGTGACGGCACCAGAAGCAAGTGTCGATCGCGACTTATAGTTAAGGAATCAGGCCATGCAGAAAAGATGTTGAGAAACCGGGTTTGCAGATAGAGTCGCTGCAATAACAGATGTCCGCTCCATGCCTCCCTAATTAGCTAGAAACGCCACATATGCCGCAAATTCACTATCTGCCGGACGATCGCGCGATCGAGATAGACGACGACGATATAATTCTGGAAGCTTCGCTGCGTGCAGGCATTCCCCACACCCACATCTGCGGCGGCAGCGCCCGCTGTTCGACTTGTCGCGTCTTAATTGTCGAAGGTTTAGAATTTTGCTCGCCCCGCACATCGCCGGAAGAGGAGCTCGCGAAAAAACTGCGCCTAGAACCGGAAATTAGGCTGGGGTGTCAGACGCAGGTTGCGGGCGGGAAGGTGATTTTGCGCAGGCTGGCGATCGATTCTGAAGACTTGGAAACATTTAACGACGAAATCGCCGGAAACTTGATTTCTGCACCTGTGGGTCAAGAAAAGAGAATTGCAATTTTGTTTGCCGATATTCGAGGGTTTACGGCATTTGCAGAATCGCTTTTACCCTACGATGTAATTTATATTTTAAATCGCTATTTCCAAAAAATGGGTTATGTTATCAACCGCAACGGCGGGATGATTAATAATTATATGGGCGATGGTTTTATGGCGCTGTTTGGGTTGGAAAACTCAGAGAAGGCGGCGGAGCAAGCGGTGAGAGCTGGGGTAGAGATGCTGGAGGAATTGGACAAACTCAATCCCTATTTTGAGACTTTATACCGCCACCGGTTGCGGATTGGGATTGGGATTCACTGCGGTTTGGCGGTTGTGGGGAATTTGGGGGCGTCGAAAAATCAGACGGTAACGGCGATCGGGGATGCGGTAAATTTGGCCAGCAGGATTGAATCTGCAAACAAGCAAGTGGGAACAAGTTTGCTGATTTCCGAGGAGACTTATCAGGAAATCAAGGATTTGGCGATCGTCAACCAGCGCGTATCAGTTCAAATTCCGGGAAAGAGCGGCGAATATCCGCTTTACGAAGTTGTCGGAATGCCGCCGCTGCCGGTGGAAATAGAGGAGATCTCCGAGGTTGATAAAAGTTCTTTTTTCCAGGGTTTTGTCAAAAAGTTGATGAGTTTATTTGCTGCGGCGCGGAATTGGATTAGGAAATTATTTGAATTGTGAATTTATATTAATATGAGCCTATAATTTTGTTATAATTAAGTTGTGTACTTGTCATAAGCCTATGAATGAGGAGCAGCTTGCAGAAATTAAACAGATTGCCAGAAGATATAGAAACTTTCAATGCGTTCCCTGTTCCCAAGCAATCGAAAGTTACTTGACTAGAGAGGGCATTCAGGGTAAGCTAATAAAAATTAGCACAGAAACCGACCGACTGCCATTTTCAATTATCACTAATCCAGCGGGGAGCGATCGCCAAATAGCCACCAAGGGTTTTCATCAACGTGCGGTTGTTGAAATAACCACAGAGTTAGGAACACTTGAAACAGTTTTTGATAACCTTTATCCTGATGGAATTCCTAAAGATGATTGGCTCCAGAGTTGTGGCGGGCCTCTTGTTGAAGATTTTAAGGGCAACTTTGCGGTGAGAGAAACCGAGTTTTAATAACTCAAGAAATATTCAATAAATGATTCAACGGGATAGTTTGTATGGATAATCTCTCCGAGCTTCTCAAAAAAATCCAGAATAAACCTTCAGTCTATTTGGGCAAGGTGTCAATTAGTTGTCTTCAGGCTTTCTTGTCGGGATATAATGTGGCACAGTACCAACTTGGCATACCTCTCAAAGAAGAAAACGCCCTAGATGGATTTCAAGAGTGGATACAGAAAAAATTTAATATTGATTCATCTCAATCATGGGCGAATATAATTCTCTTTTTTTCTCAGGATGAGAGGGATGCTCTTAATAGTTTTTTTGAACTCTTTGAAGAGTTTTGTCAAAGTAAGAAGGTGGTCGAATCGGGGAAGGTGCACCCATAAGCACCCTACAGGGATTTGAGATAAATTCACAACCGCAGATATCCGCGTTCATCCGCGTGCATCTGCGGTTAAAACAATCCCTCCTAAGCCATCACCATGCCCCCATCAACATTAAAAACCTGCCCGGTAATATAAGCCGCCGCCGCATCCGCCGCCAAAAACTTCACCAGGCCCGCAACTTCATCAACTTCGCCGTATCTTCCCAGGGGAATGTACTTTAAAATCTCGTCAGATTTGACATCCTTGGTCATATCTGTGGTGATAAATCCAGGTGCAACCGCATTTACAGTAATCGCGCGACTGGCCAACTCTTTCGCCACGGTTTTCGTAAACCCAATTACTCCAGCTTTGGCGGCACTGTAATTAGCTTGTCCGGGATTTCCCATTTGGCCGGCAACCGAAGCAATATTAATAATTCGGCCGCTGCGCTGCTTCAGCATGATTTTGCTGACTGCTTTTGTACACAAAAATACGCCGGTGAGATTCAAATCAATCACGGCTTGCCAATCTTCCAGCTTCATCCGCAGCAGTAAAGTATCGCGGGTGATGCCGGCATTGTTCACCAAAATGTCAATTCGTCCCCATTTTTCCATGACTTTACTGATGAGTGCATCCACTTGGTCAGTTTTGGAGACATCCGCTGCAAGGGCGATCGCCTCTCCGCCCGCTGCGATTATTTCTGCTACCGCTTCATCAGCCGCAGCGCTTGAACTGGCATAATTCACGGCGACTTTCGCGCCTTCTGCTGCGAATGCTAAAGCGACGGCGCGGCCGATTCCCCGCGATGCACCGGTGACTACTGCAACTTTACCCCGCAATCGCTGATATGTCTCTGGCAATAATTCCATAATTGTGTCCTCGCAAATCTACGCTCACAGAATTCTGCACTAAAATCGATCCAGAACCAAAAAAATTTATACGGATTTGCTGGGTTCCGTTGTGACTATTAGTGTCAACAAACACGTCAAATGTAGTGCGGGTCTACTGTCTGACGATCGGACCCTCGATCCCCCCGGCGCCCCCGCAACGATTCGGGGGGAACCGTCCACTTCTGTTTCGTCAACCCCTACTCCCCTTCTTAAGGGGGATTTAGGGGGATCTGGCCTAGGTTATAAACGACAGATACAAAGGTTTTCGGGGTTAAGTTGATACTAATGAGTTCTGACAATTTCCCACTCGTTAACCCTTCGGCTATAATTGGTGTCCCTTTACCACTTTTTTAAGATGGCAGTTCAAAAACAGTTCAACAGTTTTGAGGAGTTACTATCGAGCTCTGATTTGCCGGTACTGGTAGATTTTTATGCTACTTGGTGCGGGCCTTGTCAGATGATGGTGCCGATTTTAGAGCAGGTGAGCGGTCAGACGAAAGATAAGCTCATGGTTGTTAAGATTGATACGGATAAGTACGAGCAGTTGGCGTCGCAGCATCACATTTATGCTTTGCCGACTTTGGTGCTGTTCAAAAATGGCGTTGAGGTCGATCGCATTGAGGGAGTATTGCAGCCGGCGCAGTTGATCGATCGACTGCAACCTCACTTGTAACCACAGCCGATTATCTCACACGCAGGGGTGCGTCAGCCAATATCTGATAGATTGCGGACAAAATAATGGTTCCCGATCCCGCCTCAAAACGGGTATAAGCCCCCGACACTCATGAGGGTCGAGCCCAAGATTTTAGACTCGTGTTCCAGCTCCAGATTCATCAGTTCGGTAAATCTAAAATCTAAAATCTAAAATCTAAAATCGACTGACGCACCCTACTTATGAAAACTCCCAGTCACGCTATTATCAATCTGGCTATTCTGGGTAAACCGCAACTGCCGCAATTTAATCTGATTATTGCGATCGGCGGAATCTTACCGGATATCCCGATATTTTTATTTTACTTTTGGGCGAAGTACATTGCTCGCTTGCCGGAAGCTAAAATCTGGTCGGAAGCATACTATGAGCCTTTGAACCAAAATATTGTTGCTTTGTTTCATTCGATTCCCCTGGCGGTTATTGGTTGGTTAATTGCTTATTATTTCGGTTGGCAAAATGTGCAAATTCTGTTTTTGAGTATGATTTTGCACTCTTTGGGAGATTGGCCGGTGCATAATGATGACGCTCACCGGCACTTTTTTCCGTTCAGCAATTACCGTTTTATCAGTCCGATTTCTTATTGGGATAGGAAGCACTACGGGTCAATTGTTTCTCTGGTGGAAATGTTGTTGGTGCTGCTGTCAACTTTCCGCGTTTTTGGTTTTGTTAACTCTTATGGTGGTAAGATATTGTTAATTTTGGTTAATTGTTTTTACTGGATTGGATATGTGTCTTTTTCCCTTCGTTCTCTAATTTCATCGGCGGTCGATCGACCCCTATAAAATTGGTTCGATCCTTCGGACTTTAGTTTTCTCTCCCGGTCTGAAGAAAAACTAAAGTCCGAACGATCGAACTTAATATAATTTCTCTATTTTAATTATTCGGCTGCCATTATCTAACCCAACTGCTGTAAGGTGCGTCAGCTAATATCTGATTGCTTGTGAATTGAATTATGCTAGCTGACGCACCCTACCAATTACCAATTACCTATTACCTATTACCTATTACCTATTAACTATTACCTATTATTAACTCCGCCGAATATTGAAACAGCACCAATCTTGGCGCTTCCACAGAGTAGCGACAATCCAGCCGTGCTGTTCGAGGGTGTCCGCAATTGGTTTAGCTTGATCGAGCAAAATGCCGCTGAGAACTGCCCAAGTATTCGGCTTGCTAATGGCGGTGAACTGCGGTATCAAATCAATGATTACTTCTGCTAAAATATTGCACATCAAACCGTCGATCGGACCGCCGGTCATTTGGATGAGCCGATCGATACTTCCGAGCTCTGCTACCAACTGCTGCGGTTTAATGCGATTGAGCTGTCGGTTGCTAATTGTCGATCGCACGGCCAAGGGGTCTGTATCCAAAGCATAAACCTTTGTGGCTCCGAGCAAAACCGCGCCGATCGACAAAATGCCCGAGCCGCAGCCGATATCAGCAACGATGGACTTGCTGTCGTCAAAACCGAGACGCATTTCCAGCGACTCCAAACACAGTTGAGTCGTAGCGTGAGCGCCCGTACCGAAAGCGACACCGGGATCTAAGCGCAAGACTAGGCGATCGGTATCAGTCGGTACCGGGAGCCAAGCCGGATTAACTAAAAATCGATCGCCCACTTCTTGAGGCTGCCAGTGCTGCTTCCAACTGCTGCCCCAGTCCTCCTCTTCAATCAAATCCCACTGCATCGCAGGTAAGGGCAAACCTGCACACAAAGCATCTTGGCGCAGCCACAGAGACAGGGCGGCCAAATCCAGCAATCGGGCCTGTTCTTCGGGCAAATAACCCGACATCAGGCAGGAATTGCTTTTGATCTCAGTGGCAGTTCCCCGACAGTTAAATTGTTCCAGACGCCAAAAGATGATATCTTCCAGCGCCGGATCGCAAATAATTCTAATTTCCCACCAGCTATGTGCCATTAACTTAATTTTAGATTTTAGATTTTAGATTTTAGATTCGCCGGTCTGGAACTGGAGACTGGGAAGTGGGGAGTCAGGAATGAGGATTGACTAATAGAAAAATTTCAGCTTTCTTGCCAATTACCAATAACCAATTACCCATTACCAATTATCAGTCCTTGCATCGAAAATCTCCACTCCAAAATCCTTCAAAGAGTTACCGTGTAACGATTTTCGATTTTCGCATTGAAGATTTTCGATAGGCCGCACCTAAAATCTAAAATCCTTCAAAGATTTACCGTGTAACGATTTTAGATTTTAGATTGGCCCAGGGAGACTGGGGACTTGACGGTCAGGATTGACGTAATAGAAAAAATTCCAGTTTTCTTGCCAATTACCCGTTACCAATTACTGAATTACCAATTATCAGTCCCTGCATTCAAAACCTAAAATCTAAAATCCTTCAAAGAGTTACCGTGTAAGCATCCCGAATCCCCGGAACTTTGAGGATCTCGGCCAGTATCCCCTCTGGCAGAGGGTCATCGAGGCTCAAAACCATCACCGCATCGCCGCGGACGATTTTACGGCCTACTTGCATACTGGCAATATTGACATTAAAACTGCCCAATTGGGAACCAATTTTGCCAATAATCCCCGGCATATCGCGGTGCAGGGTAAACAGCATGTGGTGAGTGGGGGAAACGTTGACCGGGAAATCGTCAACGCTGGTAATCCGAATTTCGCTTTCGCCGAGCACTGCACCTGTAACTGTGTGTTCGCCGAGAGTTCCCTTGGCCGAGAGGTGCAGGGAGCCTGTGTAGTCGCGAATCGAGGCATCTCTGGTTTCAACGACCCGAATTCCGCGTTCTTTGGCTTCAATGCTGGCGTTGACGTAGTTAACGCGCTCTCGCAGGGCTTGGGAGAGCAGGCCTTTGAGGGCGGCGACGACTACGGGCTGGCTTTGGTTGCTGGCCAATTCGCCTTGGAGTTGGACGTTGAGGTAATCGACTCGGCCTCCGGCTAGCTGGCTGACGAGGTTGCCTAGGGTTTCGGCGAGTTGCAGGTAGGGTTTGAGTTTTTCGATCGAGTCTGGGAAGATTCCCGGTATGTTGACAGCCGATCGCGCGGGGAGTCCCAACAGGACATCGCGAATTTGTTCGGCAACATCGATCGCCACATTTACCTGAGCTTCAGCCGTGGAAGCTCCCAAGTGAGGCGTCAGCACGATATTTTGGCCGACATTCCGCAGCGGAGAATCAGCTTCCAGCGGCTCATGTTCGTAAACATCGATCGCTGCACCGGCGATCTGACCTGATTTAATGGCTTCTGCCAGGGCTGCTTCGTCGATGATGCCACCTCTGGCGCAATTAATGATCCGGGCCGTGGGCTTCATCTTCGACAGCACAGAGGCGTTAATTAAGTGCAGGGTTTCCGGCGTTTTGGGGATGTGCAGGGTGATGTAGTCGGATTCGCGCATCAGCAGTTCGAGCTCTACCAAGCGGCAGCCCAACTGTTCGGCTCTTTCGGTGGAGATGAAGGGATCGTAAGCGAGCAGTTTCATGCCCATTGCTTTGGCTGCGGTGGCGAGGTGGGAGCCGATTTTGCCCAAACCGACGATACCGAGGGTTTTTTTGTAAACTTCTACGCCGATAAAGCGGTTGCGTTCCCATTTACCGCTTTTGACGGATGCGTTGGCTTCGGGGATGTGGCGGGACATCGAGAGCATCATGGCGATCGCGTGTTCGGCGG
Source organism: Microcoleus sp. ARI1-B5 (assembly GCF_036705795.1). Lineage (NCBI taxonomy): Bacteria > Bacillati > Cyanobacteriota > Cyanophyceae > Oscillatoriales > Microcoleaceae > Microcoleus > Microcoleus sp. ARI1-B5. Next base: position 575,166 of record NZ_JAUBVK010000001.1, on the reverse strand, counting down.
CGGCGATCGTGTTGCCTTCGGGGGAGTTGACGACTACAATTCCTTTGCGGGTAGCGGCGGGTACATCGACATTATCTACGCCGACGCCGGCTCTACCGATGATTTTGAGCAGATTTCCGGCTTCAATGATTTCTTTGGTAACTTGGGTGCCTGAACGGATCATTAAAGCATCGTAATCTGGAATAATTCTCACCAGCTCTTCGGCTGAAAGTCCAGTGTTTACGTCAACTTGCGCGACTTGGGAGAGGATGTCAATTCCGGCTTGGTCGATCGGATCGGATACTAGAACTTTAGGCATAGCAAGCAATTGAGTGCAATAGTAAAAATAGGCCGAGCGTTGGCGAGCTCAAAGTTGAGACTTAGACTTAGACAAGGAGCAGTATCTAACAGCTCAGCTCAAGCGTGCCTTTGTGCAGTTTGAATTGTATCTGTATTCGGTCAAAGTCGGTGGTTTTTGCTTGAAATATTTTAGCTTTGCGGGCGATCGCACCGGCGCAGCAGTCTAGAAAAACCCCAATTGCTTAGCTAGTAAGTCTTTTCAGGCTATAATGAATTCCGGGTATCCGAACCTAACTATCAGGAATTCTTGTCAATGAATTATCTTATCGCCGTACTGCCCGATCGAATGCAAGCCGAAGCTGCCTATTGCGCCCTCGAAAAAGAAGGCTTACCCATGAAACAAGTAAGCATTTTGGGCCGCGGCTACAAAACTGCTGATGAATTTGGCTTGATCGACCCCAACCAGCAAGCGAAGAAACAAGCGAAACTCATGGCTGTTTGGCTGATACCGTTTGGCTTTATTGCCGGCGTTACTTTCAGCTTGATGACTGAGTTGAAGACTTTTGCTTGGGCGGGCGAAATTGGCGATCACGCGATCGGCGGAGTGCTCGGTGCGATCGCGGCCGGGATGGGCAGCGTGTTTGTGGGCGGTGCAGGAGGAATGGCTTTTGGTAGCGGCGATGCTTTGCCCTACCGCAACCGTTTAAATGCGGGCAAATTTTTGATTGCGGTTAAAGGTAATGACGATTTGACCGAGAAAGCAGCTAATATTTTGCAGCAGTTTGAACCGGAAAATATGCAAGGTTATACAGAGACTTAATTCTCATCGGCGTTCCTCTGCGTTCATCTGCGGTTAAAAATTCCAAGTTAGTATTATGGAAACAATCTAATATTGACTTGGATTAAGGTTGTGTTACACCAGAATATTTAACCTTACTTGATATTTGGAGAAACCGATGGAAGTTCAAACGATCGCTTTATCTTCTCCCCTCGAATTAACAATCGATCTAACTGACGAACAATTTTTTCACTTGTGTCAAGAAAACCGAGATTTCAGGTTTGAGCGTACTGCTACTGGAGGATTAATTATTATGTCGCCTACTGGTAGCGAGACTGGTAATCGCAACATAGACTTATCCTATCAACTTCAATCTTGGAGCCGTCAAAATAAACATTTAGGAATTGCTTTTGACTCTTCAACTGGATTTAAACTGCCCGACGGTGCAGATATTTCTCCCGATGCTGCTTGGATTCGGCGCGACAGGTGGGACGCTTTAACTCCCGCAGAAAAAGAGAAATTTGCGCCAATTTGTCCCGATTTTGTGGTGGAATTGCGATCGACCACCGATTCCCTAGAAAAATTGCGGGCTAAAATGAAATTGTATATGAAAAATAAAGCTCGTTTGGGGTGGTTGCTCGATCGCAAAAATCGGCAAGTGGAAATCTCGCGTCAAGGTAGAGAAGTAGAAATTTTAGATGCACCTGCAACTCTGTCAGGTGAAGATGTACTGCCCGGTTTTGTGTTGGATTTAACTGATATTTTATAATTGGCAAACAAGCATTTTTCTCGGTGGTGGACAGAGAAAATCTGTTACCTAGTCTAGAGCGCGTGCCGGATAAGCTGCCGCAAAAAATTGGCTGCCGACAAATCTGAACACGGCTCCGTATAATTGGGATTTTGTGCAGCCTGTTCGCGGTTTGTCACTAAAAAACAAGCAGCCGTGAAATGCCTTTCCCGCACCATCTTCTGACAAAAAAGTTCGTAGCGTTGAGCATAGCTTGCCCCTCTAAACTCCGGCAAAACCGCGAAATGCGGTTCGGCAACCTGCACCGGCGCGCGCGAAGCCGGACTGTCTTCCAAAACAAACAAATATCCCAACCACGGTGGCGGAGGTGCTTCGCCAAACACCCCTTCCCGGTAAGCTGTCCAGATGTCGAGAGCCGCCCCCATCGCTTCTTCTGTGCGGTTGTTGAAATTGTTGCCAAAGCTGCCAACCTGGCTTTTCAACTCGATGACTACCTTGAGTTGTCGCTTTTCTGGGTCTACCACCAGAAAATCATACATCTTCGTCGGCCGAAAAAACCCTGGGATGACAGTTAGGCTTTTCTTAACGTGGATGTGGTTTTGAGGAACACCCGCAGCCAGCAGGAAATTCGTCAGGGTGAGGATGAAACCGTCCATCTGTTTGCCTCCTGTCACCGCGCTGCGATTGCCTTGGTCAACTTTGCCTGCTAGCACCTGGGCTTGTGCTTGAGCGATGCGGGTATCCCAAAAACCCTGCACCGCTTCCCGGAATACATTATCGGGGATGATGGGCGAGTGTCCCGTCATTCGGCAACCTCCGCCATCAATCCGTCATAAACTACGCGCAAACCATAACTCTCCTGCATCCGTTTCAGCGCCATCTGATGGTAATTGGGCTCAACATCTACCCCGATACTGTTGCGTCCCCAGTTGGCCGCGGCGACGCAAGTTGTGCCCGTCCCCATAAACGGGTCAAGTACCGTGTCCCCGGCAAACGAAAACATCCGCACCAGCCTTTCTGCTAGTTCCAAAGGATACGGGGCGGGGTGTTGCTTGGTGGAAGCGCCTTTGATATCCTGCCAAATTTGTTGAAACCACTGTCGGTGCAGAGTTTCCGGTATCACGGACAATACCCGGGCTGTGAGGGTAGGGCTGCGGTAGCCGCCCGGTTTGCGCTGCATCAGGATAAATTCGATATCGTTTTTGATGACACCTCCGGGCTCGTAAGGCTTGCCGAGAAAACTGGTGCCATTTCCGGCTGCTTCTAGGGAAGCATTGGCGATTTTGTACCAGATAATCGGTGCGAGGTTATCAAATCCCAGATGGCGGCAGTGTTCCTGAATGCTGGCGTGCAGGGGAAATACCATGTGCCTGCCAAAACGCCGGCGCGCAACACAGACATCGCCCACGACAATCACCAGCCGTCCGCCGGGGACTAAAACGCGCCATATTTGCTGCCATACTCGATCGAGCTCTTGCAAAAACTGTTCGTAGTCTGCTATTTCCCCAAGCTGGTTTGGGTTTTTGAGATATTCTTTTAAATTCCAGTACGGGGGCGATGTGACTACCAGATGCACGCTTTCATCGGGAATATGTGTCAAGTTTCGGCTATCGCCCTGTAGCAGGGAATGGAAAGATGGCAAGCTTTGCACTCGATGCTGAATTTCCTGGAGCAACGCTGCATTTTTGCTGATGGCAGGAATGGCGCGCTGTTCGCCTGCTGCTAGTAATGCGGCTGCTTCCTCGGGTACAAGGCTTCGATCCTGTAGCGCTTGTTTCAACGGTTCGGCTGCTTCCTGAGACAGCAACCGCGTTGAAATATTAACCTTGCTTAAACTTGAAGACTTCATACATTAGGCATAATAACACTGTTTATCATATCAGCTTTACCAGTACCAAAAATCCTAATATCGTTGTTGGATGATTTTAGACTATAATTAAAGTAGTGCGACTGTTAAAGAAGTAGACTTTTTAGTTACAGCAAGGTTTGGCAATCTCAAATTAGAATCTAAAATTGACTGATGTTGCAAAGAGAAGAACTGTTAAAAGGTATCGAAAACCGCGAATGCGTGGCGCGGGCGATCGACCAAGCGGAACAAGCAATTAAAACTTGGGAAGTTAGTCAGACTGATTTTCTGTCGCCGCCGGAGTTGGCGGATACTCTGACGGTGTTTAAGCGCTTAACTGATGTGGAATTAGTGGCTTGGGGCGGCTACCCGCAAGCTGAAAGGCAAAGAATTGCGATCGCGCGATCGGATATCCCGATCGACTCTGAAGCGGTTAACATTGCTGCGGTAGAAATCGCTGGCAATTTCCTCTTCGACACCGCCAGCCACCGCGACTTTTTGGGGGCGATGCTGGGTACGGGAATTGTCCGCGAGAAAACGGGCGATATCATCGTGTTGGGCGAACGCGGCGCGCAAGCGATTGTCATGCCCGAAATGGTAGAGTATTTGGAGATGAGTTTGCAGCAAGTGCGATCGGTTCCCGTGAAAACTCGGCGCATTGAGTTGAGCGAACTCAAAATTAGAGAACCCAAAAAGAAAGAAATGACAACCGTTGAAGCATCGATGAGATTGGATGCTGTAGCTTCGGCGGGATTCGCAATGTCTCGCAGCAAAATGGTTGAATTCATTGACAGAGGCGACGTGCGAGTTAATTGGAAAGACATCACCCAAGCTAGTTATAACGTTAAGTCTGGAGATTTAATCGCTGTTACCGGCAAAGGAAGATTGGAAATTGGGGAAGTTATGGTAACAAAAAAAGAACGCTATCGAGTGCAGTTAACTCGATACTTGTAATTTGGAGAATTTGGAATTGGGACGCGGGTAAGTGCCGGAGTCCGACAGGGGTTGAAAACCCCTGTCTCATAGCAAAAGTCCTCTCAAAGAGGACTGATATCATGTCCGAAGAGAACGAACACAATAAGATGAGTTTGTAGTGAGAACTTTAGTCCTTATAATCAGAGGACTAAAGTCCTCACTACAAACCTTTTTTATTACGGGTAATTGACCGGAGATGATATGAAGTTCGCGATTATTTAATCTAGCTGTGCAGTCGGTTGAAACCGACTTTCGCTATTAGCCCGGAACTTGAGTTCCGGGCGGGCTTACCTGCAAATTGTTAACGCCGAAACAGCTTGGCTATCGAGTTTACCAAAAGTTCTCGCGGCATAAATCGGGGCATATTTACGATTATGGGATTCGGGAATCCGCCAGTCACGACGTTAGACTGATTTTTGTCTAAAGCTTTGAGTCCATCTCGCACTACTTCCTCGGCGGAAACGAGTTTTTGCCCGCTGCTAGATGCCAGAGCTTCGGGAAATTCTGCTGCTTTAAAAAAATCGGATTCTGTGGGACCGGCACAAAGTGCTAAAACCCGAATTCCTAAATCTTTGTTTTCCGCCCAAAGTGCCTCGCTGAAACTCAACACAAAGGCTTTACTTGCTGCATAAATTGATAGGTACGGCATCGGTTGAAAGGCTGCAATAGAAGCCACATTGATGATACTTCCAGATTTTCTCTGCCGCATTCCAGACAAAAATAAGTGCGATAGTTCAACTAATGCTACAATATTCAGTTGCAGAATTCCTACTTGTTTTGCTAAAGGGCGATCGGCAAAAGCACCGTAATCCCCAAAACCCGCATTGTTCACCAGCAAATCAACCGTCCAACCTTTTTGAACAACCGCATCAAATACAGCAGTTGTGGCTCCTGGCGCCGTCAAATCTTGAACGATAATTTCGACCAAAATATTGAAGTCCTGTTGCAGTTGAGCAGCTAGCTGCTGCAATTTGGCTTCGGAACGAGCTACCAAGATTAAATTGTGCTGGCGTTTGGCTAATTCGGCGGCAAAGGCTGCACCAATTCCGCCAGAAGCACCGGTGATTAAAGCAGTTGGCATGAACTTAAATTCGGATTATTTGATGTGGTCTTTATATATTTTAACAATTATCTCGGCGAACAACCTGTAGAATAATTAAAAGGGAATAGGTGAGTTTTATGGCGCGTCTTACCGATCGAGCTTTTGACATTTTACGGGCCCAAGTTGACAAGTGCGCGGCTGATGATGCTCTGGCGGGTGCAGTGTACCGCAAGATGGTGATGAAGCGGCTGGAGAAGTTGCGATCGCAAAACGGCACTTTCGCATCCAGAGAAGAAATCCGCGATGCCTTCAAAGACGAATTCCCCAATTTCAGCGAAGAAGCTCTCAAAGCTGCCGTCAAAGCCAACCGCGCGCCCGGATTGTTCGATAAAATCCTCTTGGCTGGCGGTTTGTTGGGCGCTGGGGCGGGGATAATTTGGCTGATTAACTTGCCTTTCCCGATGATTCGGTGGCCCGTGGCGAACACCCTGCCGATCTTGCTTTGGCCCAGCTTTATCAGTATGGATTACAATTACCGACAGGCGATCGCCCTTGTGGAACAATCCGATCAACTGGTTAACAAAGCTACGGCTGCGGCAGATTTCGACTTGGGCGAAACAAAAGTCAAAGAAGCGCAAAAACACCTTGATGCTTTGCCGGTGTGGTTCCTCGGCTATTACCCAAAGAGGTACTGCTCTTTTTCCCGTTGCACTTGGCGGTTTACACTCGATGAATTTCAAGCAGCCCGCAAAAATATCGGGCGGATGGATGCTCAGATTTTCCAGCAAAAAAATGCTTTTACTGAGTTAGATCGAGCCGAACAAACTCTCAACGCGGCGAAACAGCAGTACCAGCAAGCAAAAACTGCCGCTGACAGGCAAAAAGCGACGGGAAATTGGCAAAGTGCGATCGATCGACTCAATCAAATTCCCGCAGAAACCCTCGCCGGAGAAACAGCTAAGAAAAAACTCCAAGCAGCAGAAAGAGACTTTCAAGCAATGGGAGGCGTCGCCACCGGTTCCCTCCACGCCGACAACTTAATCGAAGCAGCCAAAGAATTTGCTCTTTCCGCCGCCGTCGCTTCCCAAAAACCGCCGCATCCAGCCGCCCAGTGGGAGCAAATAGCAGGATTGTGGGAAGAAGGAATTAACCGATTGAAAATGGTTCCTGTCGATAATCCGGGCTATCTCGACGCTCAAACCAAACTCGCTGAATATCAGAAAAATTTAGGAATTGCCCAGATTAGACTGCAAACAGAAAAGGATTCTGAAAAAGCTTTGACAGAAGCTAAAAGCTTGTTTGCAAGTTTGCAAAATAACTTAAATTCTCCCAGTCAAAATCCCGGTAACTCCCTCGGACAATTGCAACAAATTATCAATCAATTAGAATCCGTCAAACCTGGGACAACTGTTTATCCCGAATCTCAAAAATGGCTGCAATCTGCTCGTAAAAAACAGAAAGAATGGCAAAAGTAATTAAAGCGTATCAGTCACATCGCTCGATCGCAATACCGCCAAATCGCCCTTCATCCGCCCAGCACTGTATCCCCTCGATATAGCAAATGTGGCTGAGATATTCTTCTTGAGTATCAACTACGATCGCCTGAAAACCTCCATCCATTGAGACGTTAAAAAACTTCAGCTTTCGCCCTCGATCGTCACAGGCTTTGCTGCGGCAAGTCGAACATACTAGACGGGGATACCTTTCCCAATACGGGGATGGGATGGAACAGATGGGGCAGGGATGAAGTTGTCGATCGTTCATAGGAAGATTGACTTAAAAAATATATCGATTACCAAGTCGGGTCAACATACAGATTAATTGTAACTTGCTTTTTCCCGGAAGGGATGCCGGAAATACAAGCACAAATCGTATCCCCGCCGTCAATTTCTACTTCGCAAGCGTGACAAGAACCCATCAGACAGCCGGTAGGAATAGAAACCCCTGCACGTTTGGCTACATCTAGCAACAGCTCTCCTGCTTCAGCTTCCACTGTCACATTATCCGGCAAAAAAACAATCTTTGTCATGCAATTTTAACTCCAGATACGATACCATTTTTAGAAATTTTTGCTCCCAACAAAGTGTGAGGTTTGTTTACACGAATTCTGTCAGTTATTTGTAAGGTGCGTCGCTGTAAGATTTTCGATATTTAATTAGGGATTGTTAGCATAGCGACGCACCCTACGACTTCCTTCTCTTTCTGACATCCGTTAAATCCGCTACATAATCCGCTGCCGAACTTCCTTCTTTTTAACCTAAAATCTGCCTGATATCTAAATGCTTTTCCACGGTATCTGCTAGAGTCTCTAACAGAGTTTCTCGGTGTTCCCGGTAATTGGGAATACCTGTGGGCAATGCGCGGAGTCCCCGCTGTTGGCGCAAGTGATTTAACCAAGCTCGCCGCCAAGCTCCGTTGTCAAAGATGCCGTGCAGGTATGTGCCCCAAATTGATTGAGAAGTGTTGACAATTCCTAAACTCGGATCGTCAAATAGCGGTTGAGTCAAATCTGACTCGATCATTTGGGTTCTTCCTTGGTGAATTTCGTAACCTGAAACTGGTAAACCCGGTTGAGGATAGTTAGATGTTACGATCCGTTGGCGGGCAATTTTGTTCGGTGCGATCGCAGTTTTCAAAGGCAGCAATCCCAATCCTTCAAATTCTCCCTTTTCTCCCTCAAGCCCTTCTTTATCGGTGATACTTTCTCCCAGCATTTGAAAGCCGCCGCAAACTCCCATGACTGTACCGCCAGCTATTAAGTAATTTTTAATAGCTTCTGCCATACCTGTTTGGCGCAGCACCTGCAAATCGGAAATTGTAGTTTTAGAACCCGGTAAAATCACGGCATCTGGATGGCCTAACTGGTCTTTTGGGCTGACATATTTGACTGTGACGGTAGTTTCCGACTCCAGGGGGTCAAAGTCGGTAAAATTGGCAATTCGGGGCAGGCGGATGACAGAAATATTTAGGTCGGTTTGAGAATTGGGAGAACGCCGATCGAGCAAATCGAGAGAATCTTCTGAGGGAAACACTTCGTCTATCCAAGGAATCACCCCAACTACCGGGATTCGGGTCCTTTCTTCGAGCCAAGTCAGGCCCGGATCTAAGATCGATTTTTGTCCTCGGAACTTGTTAATAATGAATCCTTTAATTAAAGCGCGTTCGTCGGGATCGAGCAATTCCAAAGTACCGATAATGTGAGCAAAAGCGCCGCCGCGATCGATATCAACGACTAGCACAGTCCGAGCATTCAAATGTTTGGCCACCCGCATATTTGTTAAATCGCGGTGTTTGAGATTGATTTCTGCGGGGCTACCTGCTCCCTCGCAAACGATCATGTCAAATTCTTGACCGAGAAATTCTAAAGATTCCCGAATAACTTGCCAGCCGAGATCGAAATACTGCTCGTAATATTGAGATGCTCGGACATTTGCGATCGCGCGGCCCTTGACAATCAATTGAGAAGTCATATCTCCTTGTGGCTTGAGCAAAATCGGATTCATTTCTACCCAAGGTGCGACGCCGGCAGCCCAAGCTTGCACAGCTTGAGCGTAGCCCATCTCTCCGCCGGCGGCTGTGACATAGGAATTCAGTGCCATATTTTGACCTTTAAACGGAGTTACCCGCCAGCCGCGCCGAGCAAAGATGCGACACAATGCTGCAACCAGTAAAGATTTCCCTGCGTGAGATGTTGTTCCCACGACCATAATTGCTTTCATAATATAGCGCTTCTCAATGAGTTTTACAAGAATTAACGCTATTATTTTATAGGGTTAATTGCTAAAATTATTTTCAAAAGTTACCGATCGTTCCTGCTTAATATTTTTGGGACTTCGCCTAAATTGTACAAGTGATTTAGACTCGCTCTACCCAGGCACAAGTAAGAAGTAAGAAGTAAGAATGCAAAAGTAAGAAGTAAGAAGGTAGAAGGTAGAAGGCAGAATCAAAATAATTCTGGTTTCTACCTTTTGGTTTCTACCTCAAGCTGACGGCTTGTGTTCGCCGGATACATTTTCCGACTTGGATTCAGTGGCCCTTTGAGCAGTTTCAACCCGATCGGGCTGTTCTCCGTCAGAAGAGGGTTTTTCTTCTGTGGATTCGATCGAGATCGCTGATACTGAAACCGTTTCCACCTGCACCCTCAACCCAGGTTCTCCGGGTACTTCTATCTCTACAGGCTCTGCTATTTCCACCACAGTCATTTCTATGGATACAGGCTCTGCTGCTTCTGGTTCGGATTTATCAACATCAGGCGGTGTTGTCCGAGTCTCAGCGGACGATCGCTCTTCGATCGAATTTTCCCCTATTTTGGCAGAACTCGCGGTTTGAGCCGCCATCAACTCGGCCATTGCTTCAACATCGGTGGGAAACGGCACTCCTTCGCTTGTTTCCACAGCAGTGTTGCTGGTTTCGGCTGCCACTTCGGCTGCTGCGGAGGCTAATTCTGATTCGAGAATCCGATCGATATCCGGTGCCGGAATTGCCGTTATCTTAGATTCAGGTGCGATCGGCTCTGGAGTCGCTTTCGCTGTTGTCACCGGAGCACTTGCATCAGACTTATTTTTACCCGCACCCCGTCCCAACATACCGCCGAGACTATTTTTGATATTGCCGAACAGACTTCCGAAACCGCCTGCTTTTTTAGCTGTTTTGGCAGGAGTTGAGTTTGCCGTTGGGGCAGCAGTTGGTGTCGCCGCAGGGGCTGCCGAACTAGCAGCAGACTGGGACTCTTTAACCCTCGCCCTCCACATCTCGTCAAAATCATCGGCTTCGGGCTGCTGTTTCACCTCTGGCTGAGCCTCTGCTGGCTCCACAGTTGCTGAATCGTCAATTTCTGATTTTTCAAGAGGTAGAGGAGTGAAGCTGCTTGCTGCTGATTCTGCTGGGGGTGGTGAAGTCTCAGCAGCAGGATTTTCGACGGAAAACACGGGTATTTCTGCAATTGCAGGTGGTTTCGAGTCGGGAATTGCCAAGTCAGGGGCGATCGCACTTTCGGCAATAATTTCAGGTATTGGGGGAACCGCCGGCTGTTCCTCTAGCTTTACCTCGCCCTGATTCACAGCGGGTGCTGGAACAACATCAGCTTTCGGTTTGGGCGATCGAACAAACTTAGGTTTTTTCGCTGCGGGCTCTTGTTTCTTGCCAAACAAACCTGATAGCGGCGCGCCCATCGCCCCGGCCAAATTCGCCGCCTGAGGAATCGGCGTTTGCTCAGAAACGGGCGTCACCAGCCTGCGCAAAGTCAGAGTTTCCCAGGCAAAGGATCCCAACACAGCCACACCCGCCATTTGACCAAGCAGGAGAGCTCCCGTAATTCGCCCCGCACAAGCCCATAAAATTAACGCATAAAAAAGCCCTACCCCGCTCCAGGCAAAATCACTTTTGCGGTGAACTTCTGGAAAAAAGAAGGCCGCCATGTAAATACTGAAGCTGCCCAGACCGACCGCCAACGCCAGAAAGTATGCAAGCATATTGTCGGTACCTCCGCTGTGTCAAATAACTTCTACGCGCTAATTCTACCTTTGTGAGACACTCAACGGCTTCTTTCTCAGGGACAATTCCCGATGTGGAAGGAAGTTCGGCAACGAGCAATGTACTGGATTTAAAGGATTTTGACGGATGTTGAGGGATTTAACGGATGTTGGTGGAACAAGAAAGATTTTCCCAACTTTCTTGTTCTCCCATCTCTCCCTCCCCCTCTCACCCCCTCACCCCCTGACCCTCTCCTGAGTAGTGATATTTGTCACTCTTTCTATGCTGGTACGATCGCACTTGCCGTAGAGGATGTTCTGTATGGTGTAGGTGTAAGAGGAATTATGCCCTACGGCATATGTATTGGAGACAGTGCTATGTTTGAAAAACTGTTGTTAGCGGCGGCCTTAACCTTATCGGTTCACATATTTGCCGGAGTCAGCACTTCCGCGAAATTACCAAAAAATTTGGTATTGCGATCGAGCGATCGCCCGACTCAAACCCTGAAACTTCCCCTGGTGGCAGTACCTGCGGCCCTCAAGTCGAACGTGGAATCCTAATGATGCGTGCCAAATAATACGTGCAAGTGCGATCGAACGCAAGGCAGAGCCTGTCTAACATTTTTTTCAAGCAGTTCTCTTTTCTATTTAACTCTTCACAACTCATCAGTGTGTAGTGACGGCTTCAGTCCTCATTAATATCAGCTAATAAGGACTTGCATTCGGAACGATCGAACCGCAGGTGAATAAGGAGTAGCATCTGACATTAATTCCCATAACCTACGAAACAAATCTCAACATCAGGTTGTCAAGTACAGAAATTCAAACCTTAAAAAAAATGTGTAATTCTGAGTAAAGGGTCAAAACAGATATATGCTCCCCACATGAAACTCAAAGCGAATCAGCACATTCACTGTTAAATCAAGGAAAGTAAAAATGGGACTTAGCGATATTCTATTGAATGAAAACAAGAGAGACACTATAGTTGATGACTGTGTAAAGTTGATAGACAAACAAGTTGCAGCAGCGCCGGGATTGGGCGGTTTGGCTCTGAAAGCTGCCTACTCTACTGTCAAAGGCATACGGGCTGACTATTGCGCCCAAGTCGTCGATCAACTTTTGCCCGAAATCTCGATCGCGCTCGATCCGATGTGGACTGAAGCAGTAAACAATGGCAGCCCAGTCGAATATCTGGCCCAAAGAAAAGCTCAAGTAGCAGATCAATTGCTGCAAATCAGTGACAAAAAAGCCGAAAACAGCACCAGAGCAGTTGTTAAAGGCGCCTATGCCAAACTCCGCCCCTCAGCTAAGACTTACGTGGAAAACGGCATCCCGGATTTAGCCGAAATTATTAATAAACATAGTGCGATCTGATGTTGAATTGGTGGGGACTTCCCGCCAATTCTAATCCTTGTGCGGGCGGGAACTTCCCGCCTGCTAGTTAATTTTTCGGACACAAAAGATAAGACGGCGGTTGAAACCGCACGCCAAACAAACGATGTCCGCTTTCGGGCCGACAGAAGAGGATAACGTAATGTCTGGTCTTCAACCGGCGTCCGGCGGGTTTTGCTTGTTGTATAGACGCGGTTTCAACCGCGAGCGTCTTCTTATCCATTGCCAATTACCCATTGATTCGCCGCCAATATTTTCAAAATAGCCTCTCCAGTAATGCCCAACCCCAAAAACATTACAAACATGGCGCTAAATGCAGGCAAAAACTTCACGGCTGTTATCTGTTTTGGTAGTCGATCGAACTTACGTTTCGCGTAAACTAAGATTAATCCGATCGCACTCAGCACCAAAGCCAATCCCAAACTAAAGGCTACCACCAGCGTCATCCCCAAACCAACATTACCTAAAGCCGACGCGCTCAACAGCATCACCAAAGCGGAAGGACAAGGCAACAATCCCCCCGAAATCCCCAACAATAATAAGCTTTTCCAAGTAATGGGAGAACCGTCAGCACCGGGCGGCAAATGCGAGTGGATGCGGCCGTCTCCGTGATGGTGGTAGTGATGAGATATATCTGGTTTGACAGGTTTAAATTCCCTCTCCCAAGTTCCTCTACTTAAAAGATTTACTGGTTCCTCCAGGTTTGTAGTAAGGACTTTAGTCCTTGGGTTTTTGCGGACTGAAGTCATCACTACGAACCTGATTTTTTGTAAGAGTAGTTTTAAGTTGGTAATGGTAAGAATTTTAGTTTTTGGTTTTTTGCGGACTGAAGTCCTCACAACGAACCTGGTTTTGATTCTTTCTGAAAGTAACTTGAGGCCGATGACGGCCACTAATAAGCCTGAGATTAAACTCAGCCAAGGATCTAATTTTTCTGGCTCGATTAAGTTAGAAGCAAATAGCGTAATTCCTCCCACAGCAAACACCCCCGCAGTGTGAGTAATTGTAGTAGTCGCTGCTAGAAACAAAGCGTGTACTGGAGTAGCCCGCGAACCCACTAAATAAGCGCCGACTATTGTTTTTCCGTGTCCGGGGGACATTGCGTGCACGCATCCCCACGCAAATGCTCCCGTTACTGCTAGCACCAAACTCCAGCCTGAATCCCAGATAGATTCATTTCCTGCTAACAAAAACTCCCGGTTTTGCGCTGTAAATACAAAGCTTTTTACAGCACCGGCTTGCACAATCGTAGCTTGACAGCTAGCTGTCGGAACTCCGGGCAAAAATAGATTGTAGTTAATCCGCAATTTGTCGAGTCTTGAAATTACATTAGATGCGGGCCAGGTGTAGTTTAAGATTAAGGTGCTGTGGGTATTGGGCTGCTGGATTAAGCTGGCGGTTTTAGCTGCTATTTCTAGCGGTGTTACTGCTACTGAGCCTTGAATGTTGCTGCTGTTGGTGATGCGAATTTGTTGGCTAAAAAACTTTTCTAGTTCTGTTTGGTGTCTGCGAATTTCAGCAAGTTGTAACTGTCCGTCTCGATTGTCGTCGGCGAAGTTTGTTAAGCCGGTGGGAAAAGTTAATGTTACTTCGGTTTGCGAATCATTAACGATTATTTCTGCTACTGATAAGTCTGACCAGTGCGAGTAGACTGGTCGGGTTGAGGTGCTTAAAAATAGTAGGACTGCGAGGAAAAAGAGAATGAGATATTGTCGCGGTTTGTGCCATTTTTTGTGCATAAATACTACCTTTTGAAACAAGTTTATTTTGTGAAATATTGTGCGTTTTCCGACAGTACGCCAGGGGTTTAAACCCCTGTCTGATAGCGAAAGTCGGTTGAAACCGACTGAAAGATTTTCTAATTTTTCTTGAAATTCTTTCAGTTTTCTTTCAGAGGACTTTCTCTCTCTCGCCGTTCGTTGAAACGAACGGCGGACTCAGGGATTAGCGAACATTACCCAATGCTCAAAATTCATAACTTCCCAAGCCCAAATATTTGCCCGATCGATCGCCAAAACTCGGATCGATTTCCTTAGCCTTTTGAAAATAAGCGCGAGATTCAGCATCTTTACCTAAAGTCCGGGCGATCGCACCAGCCCGGTAAAACATCCCCGCATCGCGAATTCCCGATCGCACGATTTCGGCCATCACCCGATCGGCCCCAAGCCATTCCCCAGCGCTAGAAAGCGCCCAGGCGAAGATATCCAGCGTCACCGCATCCCTGCGAATTTTCACTTCTTCCTGCATTAACAGCAGCGCTTCGGCGACATCCTGCGATCGACCTTTTTCCAGCAGCAAACTCGCCAAATCGCGCCGGTGCCCGAAACCTCCAGAAACCTGTTCCTGTCGCAGCCGGGCTTCTGCTTTGTCGCGCAGTCTCCCGGAGGATCTCGCATCTCCCTCTAACTCCTTCACCCTCGCCATACCGCGATCCACCTGGATCTCGAACACCGTCGCAGCCGGGCCAGAATAGGCAGAAACCTTGCTGTAATTAGCCTCCGCCTCCCGATAATTGCCTTGGCGCGTCTCCAAATCCGCCAAATAAATCAGCGCTAGCGGGTATCGCGGCACCAACCGCAGCGCTTCCAAAAATAGCGCTTTCGCCTGCACAAACTGGCCGCGGCGGGCGTAAAATCGACCTAAGAGCGATCGGGCTCGCGCCGATCCCGCCACCTCTCCCGGTTCCTCCGCAGCCATTGCTTGCCGGTAATCCTGCAAAACCTCAGCATCTCGCCCCTGCGACTCTCTCACTAACGCTCTTAATGTGAGAGAACCCAAGTTGGGAATCCGCTTAACTAAGGTTTCTGCGGCTATACTTGCCTCGCTCACTTTTCCGGTGGCTAAGTGAGATGTGACTGTAAGGGCGATCGCATCTTCATTGTCAAAACCCACCTGTTTAGCAAAGCGCAAAGCAGTAGCAAAATCGTGTCTGGCCTCGGCAATTCGAGCTAAAACTAGCAGCGCACCTTTGTTGTCAAAAGGCAAAAGGGCGATCGATCTTTGGGCCGCTTGTTCGGCCAATAAAAACCAACCGCCCTCCCCAGTTGCGCGACCCATTTTCAAATAAGCACCCGCCAGTGCCGCCCGGTTCAAACCGCTTTTTGAATCGATAGCTAATCGCTCCTGATAAAAAGCTATTTCTTGCTGAATAACTTCCTTTTGATTGCGATTATTTCTCAAACTTTCCGAGAAATGGTAGCGGTAATTAGCATCGAGATTTGCCGGAGTTTTGTTATTATAAAAATTATCGGAAATTTCACGCAAGTTCGGCAGCCAATTAACTGCGACAATTCCCACTATCGGCAGTCCGATTAGGAGCAACCACCAAAAAATATCTGATTTTGTTTTTTGTTCTTTATTAGCAGTCATTGGTTATAATTAAAATCCTTAAATTGAGATAGTGCATCTGTTTGATAGATTTTTGTCAAACATCTAATATCATGTCCGTTGAATTGCCGGCAATGAGATTCTGTCGTCAGGTGGGGGCGGGTTTATTTAGATTGTTAGTCTGCCGGAATAGATTGTTGGTGAAACCCGCCCCTACAAGTATTCTGGTTAATTAACCAGACTCGATCGATCTAACAACTAATTAGGCAAAGCCAAATAAGGAAAATTCGGTTCTAAGGGTTTGTGTCCCTGAGCCGGATTTCCCGGAGTTCCGTTATAAGAAACGTTATCGCCAACCGGAGAACCCACCAAAGCTCCCAGAGTGATATCAATAACGTCGTCCATCAGCATACGACCTCCGATCAAGCTTCCTTGAGCATTTGTAGCGCTAGCGTAGCCGCTGGTTTTTGTGGTATCGATCCGCATGACATCGGGTAAGAAAGCTCCGGCGATCGCATTTGGATCGACATTATCCCGACCGTCCAAAAGATCCACAGCATTCAGAGTAGCAACAGCTTCCTGCCGCACCGGAGCCGCAGCAGCGCTCAAATCCAATCTCGGAGAAATATTATTAAATGCTTCCAAAAATGCGGGAGTAACTATCAAACCCTCATTAATTGCAGGTCTCGCCAAACGCTCGAATTGTTTGAAACCGCCAACTCCATCCCTTACAGAAATAGTTGACCAAACATCAAAAGTATTCGCCCCTGTTCCTGCTTGCAAAAACGCTTTCGGAACGCGCACGGCAATTGTATTGACGTTGTAACCTTTAGTAAAGTCGATCGCTTTACTCGGTTCCTTGAAACCTACTTTCGCCCCTGTTCCCAAAGCCCCGGCGCGGACTCGGAAAAATTGTTCAACATCAAAGAAAAACGGGTCTTCCCGCAAACCTGCAAATACAGTCAAGTTAGAACCGCCGACAGGTACTGTATTCAAAACAGTATTGGAATTCAGCGGAGTTGTGGCAATTAGCCCGCCATTAACTGTAGTCTTAGTAGTTGTCTCCGAGCCGCCGCGAACAACAGTTACAGCCACCGCTTGCATACCTTGATTGTTAGGCGGACTGAAGGCAAACCGCAAGATAATATCGGCGCGTCCAGTCGGTGTAGAATTTACATCGCCTACCTGCGTGATGTGAAATTGGTACAGGGCTGTAGTGCTGAAATAATATTGATAGCGGGCTACAGATCGGGGATTTGAATTCATGGTAAATACTAAATCCCCGTCCGCAGCACCAGAGTTTTGGTCTTTTTCGCGATATACGTACAGGTCGGTTAAATTGACAGCGCGACCTTTGATATCTACTTCGCCGTCGTCGTGGTCGGAAGCGGCAATTATCCCAGGAGTTAATACAACAATTAAGGCTACTTCAATTGCTAGTACGATCCGGCGAATTTTTTTGGTTAGTTTCACAGTTAGCACCTATATTTCACTGAGATTTTTACAGAACTTCTAGATGTAGGGTGCGCGGCAGACCGCGCACCTTACCGCGCTCTTAGTAGCGTGTAAAACCAATTTTTGTGTAAGTCCTAATTGGTATACGAAGCTTTGGCAATTTTGGATCTGTGCTGCCAGATGAATTTATGTAAAAAAGTGCGTTATTGAGGGTTTACTCGTTCCCGGGCTATTCTTGGGAATGCTTGCTCGCAGACAGAGCCTCGCTGATATGGGTTCTCCGGCGCTTCTTTGCAGCGAGCGAGCAGAGCTTAGAAACGAGTTAATGGCGCGGTTTTGACAGTTCAGGCTCAGGGCATTTCTTCGTTCTGCATCAAGCGGATTGCTCTCGTCTCAAAAAAATCACTAATTAGGTGGTAAACTGCAAGATGACTTGGAATTTTTACAATTCAAAGCATGACAAAATTAGCCCGCAAAGGCCTACGTAGGATTGCATCCCCAATTAACTTACAATTATGTTCTGTAGTGATATACGCCGAATATTTAATTTTGGATCTGTGCACTCAAAACAAAATTTTTTAGGTACACTGAGATGACAGGCGAAAAGTCAAGGGAGGAATCGCTGCTTTTAGTGCAGATTGCCCACAAAGACCAAACGGCATTAGCTAAACTTTACGATCGCTACGGTCGCCCAAGTTATGCTCTCGCTTACAAAATCCTGGGTTCGGTAGAAGAAGCCGAAGAAGTGGTACTCGATGTTTTTTCCCAAATTTGGCAAAAAGCAGCAACTTACGATCCTTCTCGCAGTCGAGCAGATACCTGGTTGTTCATGCTTACCCGCAGTCGTTCCCTCGATCGGCTCCGAGTGTTGCAGCGAACAGTCCGAGCGGCCCAAGCTTGTCTGGAAGATGCTAAAGTACCCATCTCTAGCGTTGCAGAACCGATGGAAGATGCAATGATCGAAGAACGCAGCGAACAAGTCAAAGCGGCCTTAGAAAAACTGCCGCCTGAACAGCAACAGGCGATCGAACTAGCCTACTACCAAGGATTGACTTGCGCGGCGATCGCGACTAAAACTGGTATCCCGACAGGTACAATCAAAACCAGAATTCGGTTGGGGATTTCCAAATTGCGTCAAGCTTTGAGCGAACAATTTTAGATTTTCAACAAATAAATTTTAAGTGGTTTAACATCAATCTAAAATTATGGCATCTCCCATCATCCATCTTGAGTGCGAGGGCAGCAGAGCAATCTCAAATTTAAAATCAACTTAGGATGAATTACAATTAATGGCCCAAAACAGATGGAAATGATGCCAGACGAGGAGTATAACATCCTTGCAGCCCTTCAAGCTCTCGATACCCTCGACGAGTCAGAAAGTCGCGCATTTGCAGAGAAATTGAAAGAGTCCGCAGAACTTAAAAATGAATTAGCGGCTTTTGAAGCCGCAATTGCCGCGATCGCCTACACAGCCCCCCCAGTTCCCGTCGCCCCCGAACTCAAAAACCGCCTGTTCCAGCGCATAGCCGAACTGCCAATTGTTACCTCGCCAACCGAAAATAATACGCCATCTTTAATCGTGCGATCGAACGATGTCAAATGGAAATCTTATGGAGTTCCGGGAATGTCGATCGGCAAGCTTTACATTGACAAAAAAAAGCGCGAAATAACCTGCTTGATGCGACTAGAACCGGGAGTAAAATTTCCCCTGCACCGACACGCTGGCTCGGAGGAGGTGTTTGTATTAGAAGGAGATTTAATTGTAGAAGGGGAAGTTTGCCATCAAGGCGATTACATTCGATCGGTTCCTAGTTCCATACATTCGCCCATCACAGAAGGGGGATGTTTGCTGTTAATCAAAAGTTCCACAAACAACGAAATGCTTGTTTAAAAAGGGCAGGCTCTCCGGCCTACCCCACAAGAATTTTTGAAGATGTCTATTCATTGTGGCACGGGCCGGAGAGCCCGTGAAAGATGAAGGATAGTGGCACGGGCCGGAGAGCCCGTGAAGCACCAATTAAAAATCACCAATTAAGGATAGTGCTATGCTAAATTACTGGCGTTTAACGGCTGTCATGTCCGCCGTTATTATACAATTAGTACCGATCGCCAAAAGCGCGATCGCCCAAGAACGCGAAGGATGTTTTCTGGTCAATGCAGCGGGAGAAGTGATTAACTTAAACCAGTTGTGCGCGCCCCAAGAATCTGGAATTAACCTGACAGGAGACGATGGGAAATTTATCGAAGACTACAAACGCTTAGCAAAAAGCTACTCTCCTGACGCCACGAACAATTTACTGCAAGGAATTCAAAGTAGCCCCGGTCAAAAAATTGCCGCAGCTAAAAGAATGTGTGCAGAAGCCAAATCGGGAGTTTCTCTACCGGAAGTTAAATTAAGGGCGATCGGGCAAGCTGCGAGTATCGAAAATCCAACAGTCAAAGAAAGTTTTCTCGCCGATGCGGATATTATCACCACCCTTGCAGCCAATCATTATTGCCCGGAATTAGCCAGTAAGTAAGATCGTGAAATCTGTAGAGACACGGCAATCCCGCGTCTCTACTTGCAGTTAAAATCATTTCCGGTTACACCGTCCGTGATGTTGACGGTTGACTGTTGACAGTGAACAGTGAACAGTCAACCGTCAACAGTGAACTCGAATTTACTATTCCGATGAAGAGAGGATTTGATATAAAATATTAATAGTCCTCTTGTCGCGCAACGACTCAGGAAATTACCCAGCATGAGATGAAACATTTAAAATCAAGTTCCGCCGACTTGCGGGATTTATTCAAAGACAGCATTACAGTTAAATACCTCGCGGAACCGCTGAAATCTGTGCCCGCTGGGGAAGATGCAGCCCAATTGCGATCGTGGATGGAGGCGCGCGATTTTGACGTGCTCGGTATCGAAGAAAACGGCACGGTTTGCGGCTATGTAGAACGATCGCACTTAATGACAGGTAAGTGCAGCGACTACCAGGAAATTTTCCACCCGTCACAGTTAATCGCCGCCTCGACTCCGTTGATGGAATTGCTACCGCTGCTGCGAGAAAAACCGAGATTGTTTGTATTGGAAAGCAACCGCATCAACGGGATTGTCACCTGCGGCGATTTGCAAAAAGCGCCGGTGCGGATGCTGCTGTTTGGGTTGGTGACGCTGCTGGAAATGAATTTATTGCGGATTGTGCGGATTTACTTTCCCCAAGATGCTTGGCAGAATTTGCTTAAGGGCGATCGCATCTCAGCGGCAAAACACCTGTGGGAATTGGGGCGATCGCGAAACGAAGCAATAGACTTAATTGATTACCTGCAATTCTGCGACAAGCGAGATTTAATCCTGACGAATGCCGAAATAGTCGATCGGCTGGGGCTCAAATCCAAACGTTACGGGGAGCGTTTTTTAAAGTCAGCAGAAGCATTGAGAAACAAATTAGCACACGCCCAAGATTTAATCAACGGTTCTTCTTGGCCAGAAGTAATTTTTCTCGCCCAGGAAATAGAAGCGCTGTTGCAGCGCTGCGAAGAAATTGAAATTACCGCACCCGCCGAATTACAATACCGGGCGGTTGAAACCGCGTCTATACAAACAAAACCCGCGACTCGACTACGCTCGCCGAACACCTCCGCGGGTTGAAGAATGGGCGGTTAAATTTACGTTATTTTCTTTACACCCTCGCTTGTTCGGACATGGTTTGTATAGACGCGATTTCAATCGCCTTTATTTCTTAGTCCGCAGAGGCGGACATCGTTTGTGTAGACGCGATTTCAATCGCCGAGTTCGATCTTTATTTCTTAGTCCGCGTCGGCGGACATCGTTTGTGTAGACGCGATTTCAATCGCCGAGTTTTATCTCTATTTCTTAGTCCGCGTCGGCGGACATGGTTTGACAAGAAGCGATTTCAATCGCCGTCTGATATTTGTTGATTTAATTTTTTATCTTTAGTTTCCTATTAGTATACTGAGGAACCCACCCTTGAGCCGTGGTGTAATACTGCACCGCTTTCAAGTACAGCGACGGAGTGAGATAAAACCAATGTTCGGTATTGGGTGGCACTTTAATATATTCTTCAGCTTGCAACATTAATTGTACCTGAGAGCCGTTAGGATACACGAAACCAAAAACACATTCCCCAGCTAAAATGTGCAGAACTTCTGCATCTGCGTGGGTGTGAGTGCGATCGCTTTGAGTCATCAGCGGGTAAATCTGCGGCGAACCCGGATGCAGCACTTTTAAGTCGCACCACTGACATCCGCTGGCGCGCTTGAAGTATTCAAACTCCGTTTTAAATGCTGCCAGGATCTGCTGTTTTTCAGTTACACTGAGAATGTCTTGGAGTAGCAGTTCTTGAACCGCAGGATTTTCCTTTCTTGGCAGGCGATCGAGCTCAATATTGAAAACAGCCAGTTGGCTGGCGATCGCCCCGATATCCGTATATGTCCTACCGTCTTCTAGTTGCAGAACAGCCATATTACACCACCTATTTATTTGGCTTTGAGGAGAATTTAGTTTCCAGTTTCTATATACTGTTGTTACAGACTAAACTCCTGCTTGTTTTCCATAATAGCCGATCGCTCAAATTAGATCTTTTGCCTCGCCGATCCTCAACTTGATATCACACTTTCACTATAAAATCTTAAATTTTAACTTTTATTTAATAACCTTGAAAGTAGGGTGCGCAATGCGCACCTTACAAAACCGACAACTTTTAAAGCAGCATTCCCGCAATGCAAGCAGTCATAAAACAAGCCACAGAACCAGCAATCATCGCCCTGACGCCCAACCGAGCCAAATCGCCCTTGCGCGATGGCGCGATCGCACCAATCCCCCCAATTTGAATCCCGATGGAACCAATATTAGAAAAGCCGCACAAAGCATAAGTCGCAATAATTGCCGCTCGTTCCGAAATCGCCTGTTGCTTAACCAATTCCATCAAATCCAAATAAGCAATAAACTCATTTAAAATCGTCTTCTTCCCCAAAATCACCCCAATTTTTCCGCAATCCGCCCAAGGTATGCCCATCAACCAAGCCACCGGAGCCATCAAATAAGAAAAAATCCCTTCCAGCGACAACCCCGGCAAACTAATCAGCCCTCCAAACCAACCCAAAAGCGCATTAAAAAATGCCAACAAACCCAAAAAAGCAATCAGCATCGCTCCCACATTAGCCGCTAATTGCAAGCCATCGCTAGCACCCGAAGCCGCCGCATCCACCGCATTAGCATAAACCTGTTCTACCTTAATCTCCACCTCGCCAGCAGTTAGGGATTTTTCAGTTTCCGGGTACAGCAATTTAGAAACAGCCAAAGCAGCCGGTGCCGACATCACCGACGCAGCAATTAAGTGTTGAGCCGACACTCCAAAAGAAATATAAGCCGCCATAACTCCGCCCGCAATTGTCGCAAAACCCCCCGTCATCACAGCGTGAAGTTCCGAGAGCGTCATCGTCGCCACATAAGGCTTAATTAACAGCGGCGCTTCTGTTTGTCCGACAAAAATATTCGCAGCACAGGAAAGAGTTTCTGCACCGGAAGTTTTCATAGTTTTAATCATCCCCCAAGCCACCGCCTGCACCACCCGCTGCAAAATACCGTAGTGATAAAGTAGAGTGATGAACGAAGAGAAAAAGATAATAGTCGGCAGCACTTTAAAAGCGATAAAGTGCTCGGCAAATTTATCTCCAAATACGAACTTTGCCCCGGCATCAGAAAAATTGAGAAACTGGGTGACTAAATCTCCCAAAAATTTAAATGCAGCCAAACCCGGAGCAGTTTTGAGAATCAAAATTGCAAAAATTAGCTGCAAAGCAATTCCCCACAGTACGGGAGGCCACTTAACAGCGCGCCGATCGACTGAAAAGGCGTAGCACAAACCGACAAAAACCGCTAACCCCAATACAGAAACAAGTCTTTCCATTTAAGTCAGATTCCGTTATAATTAAAGATTAAAGCTCAAAATTACGGCGCAGCCTAATTGCTGCTACTTTTATGCCTCTACCTATAGTTGCTATTATTGGACGCCCCAATGTAGGCAAATCGACGATCGTCAACCGTTTAGCCAACAGCCAAGACGCGATAGTCCACGACGAACCGGGAATAACGCGCGATCGCACGTACAGACCAGCATACTGGGGCGATCGCGAATATCAAGTCGTAGACACAGGCGGGCTAGTATTCGACGACGAAACCGAATTTCTGCCATTAATCCGCGAACAAGCAATGGCGGCCCTCGCAGAAGCCAGCGCAGCCATTTTCGTAGTAGACGGAAAAACCGGACTCACAGGCGGCGACGAATCCATCGCCTCTTGGCTGAGGCTGCAAAAAGTCCCCGTCATTCTAGCAGTCAACAAGTGCGAATCGGAAAACACAGGACTCACCCAAGCCGCAGACTTTTGGAGATTGGGATTGGGAGAACCTTACCCAATTTCCGGGATTCACGGTAACGGCACCGGTGAATTGCTAGACGCACTAATGACTCACCTTCCCACAGAAGTAGAGCCAGAAGTAGATGAAATAAAAGTAGCAATAATCGGCCGTCCCAACGTCGGCAAATCGAGCTTGCTAAACGCATTTCTAGGAGAAAACCGCGCCATAGTCAGCCCGATTTCCGGCACTACCCGCGACGCGATCGACACCTTAGTAGAACGCAACGGTAAAACCTACCGCCTGATCGACACAGCCGGAATTCGCAAAAAGAAAAACGTCGAATACGGCGCAGAATTTTTCGGGATCAACCGCGCTTTCAAAGCCATCCGGCGGGCCGACGTAATACTGCTAGTAATAGACGCAATTGACGGCGTTACCGACCAAGACCAAAAATTAGCCGATCGCATCAGCCAAGAAGGTCGAGCCTGCATCATAGTCGTCAACAAATGGGACGCAGTAGAAAAAGACAACGACACCATCTACGAGTACGAAAAAGAAGTAAGAACCCGACTGTATTTCCTCGACTGGGCCGAAATGATCTTTGTCAGCGCCATGACAGGACAGCGCGTTGAAAAAATCATTGAATTAGTAGACAAAGCCTCCGACGAACACAAGCGCCGCGTCCCCACCGCCGTCATCAACGAAGTGATAGAAGAAGCCACAAGCTGGCACTCAGCCCCAGTTACCCGCCAAGGAAAACAAGGCAAAATCTATTACGGAACCCAAGTGCGATCGCAGCCGCCGACAATCGCCCTGTTTGTCAACGATCCCAAACGCTTCACCGAAAACTACCGCCGCTACATGGAAAGCCAATTCCGCAAACACCTCGGCTTTACCGGTACACCAATGCGGCTGCTTTGGAGAGGCAAAAAAGTTCGCGCCAGCGAAGTCAGTACCACCAACAGAGCACTGCGCGTGAAGTGATTTTAGATTTTGGATTTTGGATTTTAGATTGAAGAGAAAACGCAGTTTAATGATATGATTAAATTGCGATTTTTTCTTTTATTTGTGGAACAGGCGTCCCGTGGTTCGGGAAAGTACAATTTCAGAAATAAATCTGATTAGATGTCTGACAGTTGAATTCATCAAAACCTTAATCGGTAGACACCCAACACAAAATTGAAAATCCCCCAATCCCCCAATCCCCCAATTCCCCAAACAATCAATCAATCCCCCAATTCCCCAAACAATCAATCCCCCAATCTAAAATCTAAAATCTAAAATCTAAAATCACTCAAGTGGATGAACAAGAGTTTAAAAGAAGAACGAAGCAGCTAGCATTGAGAGTTATTAAGCTAGTAGATGCGCGGCCAAAAGAATCGGCTTCTCAGGTGATTGGTAAGCAGTTAATACGTTCGGCAACTTCTGTGGGAGCCAATTATCGAGCTGCTTGTCGTGCTAAGTCAACAGCAGATTTGATTTCTAAACTGAGGATAGTGGAAGAAGAAGCGGATGAAAGTCTTTACTGGATGGAGCTAATTGTTGAAGCGGAATTGCTAGAGGCCACTAAATTGAAAAGTATCATGTCAGAGACTAATGAGATTTTAGCGATGACAGTTGCATCCATTAAAACATTAGTAGCTAAGCACCAAACAGCAAATCGAAGATGAAAAAATCCGCCAATCAATCCTCCCAATCAATCCCCAATCAATCCCCCAATCCCCCAATCCCCCAATCCCTCAATTCCTCAATCCCCCAATCTAAAATCTAAAATCTAAAATCTAAAATCTAAAAGATGGATTTATTGCGATCGCTACCCATAGGACTTTACCTAGAACAACCCGTAACCTGGCTGCACCGGCTAGACTCCCGCGTCAAACTAGCCTGGTTGATGACATTTCTGATCGCGCCAATACTCGCCAATCCCGTTTGGCGGTTGATGCTAGTAGCAATGTTAATCGTACTGACACTCAGCGCATCCATTCCCCTCCGCGTCTGGAAACAGCAAATGGGACTGCTGCTGCTATTCTGCCTTTTAGTATTTTGCCTCAGCGCGATCGCCCCCGACGCAGTCCCATCAGAACACCAGCCCCGCATCCCCGCCGACGAATTAACCTTTTCCCAACAGCCCGCAACCCTTCCACCCCCTCAACAGCCCAAACCCTGGTACCAACCATTTAATTTAGGCTCAAACTCCCCAACCCAAAATCCCAAAACCCCAAGCCCAAATAAACTCCCCCAACCCACAAAATACAGTTACGTTTTATTCAAACAAGGCCCGATTAAAATCACCCGCAAATCCTTAGATTTAGCTATCAACGTCAGCACCCTATTTTTCACAGTAATTTACAGCACCAACCTCTACCTCCTCACCACAGCCAGCGAAGAAATCACCGCCGCCATCGAAAACTTAATGCAGCCCCTGCGCCGCTTGCACTGGCCTGTCACGGAAATAGCACTAACATTAACGTTATCTCTGCGCTTCATTCCCCTAGTATTGGAAGAAATACAAAATTTAGTGCGATCGGTCAGCACTAGAGCCATAAACTGGAAAAAACTCGGATTTCGCCGCGCCGCTCAAGTTTGGTTGACGATCGCCGAGCGCCTGTTAGAAAACTTGCTTTTGCGAGCGGCACAAATTGCTAGCGCCATGAAAGTTCGCGGCTTCACCAGTCCCGATCGACACCGTGTAGAATGGCACTCGTTGCACTTCAAAATCCGAGACTGGATCGCCCTCGGCTGCTTGCTCCTGCTCTGGAGCGCCCGCTTGGTTTGGGGTTGGGACAGTTGACAGTTGACAGTTGACAGTTGACAGTTGACAGTTGACAGTTGACAGCTCGCCCCCCGAGCGAAGCCGAAGGGTTGACCTGTGACAGTTTTGCTTGGATGGGTAGCCAACAAGAATGCAGATTTAGGTAGACTCCAAACCCATATCCAGTCAGTCATCCCCAAATCTCAAATCTCAAAGCTCAATTCTAAAATCCTATGAGATGCTCCCGCGCCTAAGTCCTGCTAAAGTAATGGAGATGAAAATTTAGAGATTCAAGAGTTTGAACATCTATCTCGGGACAGATATTGTATACGTTCCCCGCATTCAAGCTGCGTTAGATCGGTTTGCCGATCGCTTCCTAGAAAAAGTTTACACGCCGGCCGAACAAAGAGACTGCGGGCAACTAAATTCTCAAGACAGCAGTATTAAAGGTAAAATGAACCGAGTTTCCTGCAACCAGCTAGCGGGGCGGTGGGCAGCCAAGGAAGCTGTTGTCAAAGCCCTAGGCACGGGATGGCGGGGAATACGGTATGCAGATGTGGAAATTCGGCGCTCCGAAACTGGTGCTCCAAACGTGCAACTGCACGGAACCGCAGCAGCACGAGCCTCTGTTTGGGGAAATTGCCAGTGGCAGTTGAGCCTCAGCCACGACGGAGACTACTGCACGGCTACGGCGATCGCCCTTTGCACCCCGCGATCGAGCGAAACTAAAATCTAAAATCTAAATCTTTAATCTAATATCGATCGATTGTGAGCGTGAATGACTACCGAAACCTACCTGAACCATCCAAACTTTGGCCTCCTCTTCAGGGTATCCCAGGTTGAAGACAGCCAAGAATTATTTACCACCCTATACGCCCAGCGCCTATTTTTTTTAGTGACAAACGGCCCAGGCGGCCTGAGATTTGAGCCCATCAGCCGCTCCGACGCTCGCCTCATGGTCGAAATTCGCCTGCGAACCCTCCGTCGCAGCGGTCAATATCACGAGTACGACCAATTGCACGCCATTCACCAGCGCACATTTCTCTAGCCAAAATCGGTAATTGGCAATTGGCAATCGCTAATTGCTAACTTGGTAATTGGTATCTGTCTTAATTTTCCTTCCCTCCAGTCAAGAGCGTTGTGCACCCATGACCATTGCCTCTCGAATTAACAGCATTCGCCAACACTTGCCGGAATCAGTGCGGTTAATTGCCGTTACCAAACAGGTATCGACTGATGCTATCCGCGAAGCCTACGACAGCGGCATCCGGGATTTTGGCGAGAGCAAGGTTCAAGAGACTGCCGAAAAACAAAGCCAACTCCAAGATTTGCCGGATATCAACTGGCACTTGATCGGCCACTTGCAAACTAACAAAGCAGCCAAGGCTCTAGAGCATTTCCAGTGGATTCACTCTCTAGACAATTTAAAGCTGGCTCAGCGGCTCTCGCGCTTGGCGGGCGAACAGTCCTGCTCTCCCCAAGTGTGCTTGCAAGTCAAAATGTTGCCCGACCCCGACAAATACGGCTGGAGCGTTCCAGAACTGCTTGCCTCCCTCTGTGAACTCAACAAATGTCAGCATATCAAAATTCAAGGTTTGATGACAATACCTCCGATCGGATTAGATGACTCGCAAATCCTAGAATTGTTTAACAGCACCCGCGAACTTGCTGACAAAATCCAGCAGCAAAATTTGCCCCGCATTCAAATGCAGCAGCTCTCCATGGGGATGTCGGGAGATTATCATTTGGCAATTCAAGCAGGTGCTACTATGATACGGCTAGGAACAAGCTTGTTTGGCTCTAGAAGAGGACAACTTGGGTTAAAAATAGAATAGTCAGCCACCCGCGGCTAACCCGCAACGCGAGTATAGTCGGGGCAGCACAGTCGTGAAGGAGCTTAAATGGTGAACATTTTTTCTAAGCTACGAGATTTTGTAGGCTTCAACAATGAGCCTGAATACGATTACGAGTACGACGAAGCCGAAGGCGAGCGTTTTCAAAACGTCTACCAACCGCCTGAACCTAACGCCGCTGCTGTCGCCGCAGCAGAAGAAGAACGCCGCCAAAATCGCAGAATGCGGGAGCGGTCAGTAGTAGGATCGACAGGTACGGATGTTGTTGCACCAACCGGGGGAGTAGGGTCAGTAATGAATAACGTAATTGGAATGCCAGGAGCTATGAACGGGATTTCGGAAGTAGTAGTGATGGAGCCGCGCACTTTTGAAGAGATGCCGGCAGCAATTCGAGCTCTTAAAGAACGCAAATCTGTGGTTTTGAACCTGACGGTGATGGACCCAGACCAAGCGCAAAGAGCTGTGGACTTTGTGGCGGGCGGTACTTACGCCCTTGACGGTCATCAAGAGCGAATTGGCGAAAGCATTTTCTTGTTTACGCCTAGCTGCGTGCAGGTGAGAACTCAGTCTGGTGTGGTTCACGAAGTGCCCCCAGCCCAAGGACGCCCCCGCCCTGCTGCTGCTGCTCCTGCACCGACAGTCTGGCCTGCTGCAGAACAAGCTCAAATGGCTCAGTAGTCAGTTGACAGTTGACAGTTGACAGTTGACAGTTGACAGTTGACAGTAGTTAGTGGTCAGCAGTCAGTTGACAGCAGTCAGCAGTCAGCAGTCAGCAGTTAGTAGTTAACAACTAATAACTGTGCAATAAATACTGCGGATTAATAACATTAGCTAACAACTAAGTAACCCATGACAACTGATAACTGACAACTAACAACTGACAACTGACAACTGACTAATGACTAATGACTAACATCAAATTTGGTACGATCGGCGGCGGGGTAATGGGAGAAGCTCTCTTATCCCGCCTCATAGCACAAAAAATTTATTTGCCATCCGAAATTTTGGTGAGCGATCCGCAACCCCAACGGCGCGAATTTTTGACGGAAACCTACGGAATCGGAACAACAGCCAGCAATCTAGAAGTTGCTACCGCTACAGAAGTGCTGTTTTTGGCGATTAAACCGCAAATTTTTGAGACGGTAGCTTTGGAGTTGGCGGTGGCGACCGATCGCAAACAAGGAAATAATGGAGAAACTGCTAATTCCCAGCCATCCGCCGCGATAGTGTCAATTTTGGCCGGAGTTCCCCTCAGCAAGCTCGAACCAGCCTTCCCGGGGCGCTCTGTGCTGCGGGTGATGCCAAATACTCCGGCAACGGTAGGCGCGGGAATGAGCGCGATCGCCCCGGGGAAACTCGTTCAACCGGCCCATTTAGAATTAGTCAAGCGGATGTTTCAGGCGGTGGGAGAAGTCGTAGAAGTGCCTGAGAGTATGCTTGATGCGGTGACTGGTCTTTCCGGTTCCGGGCCCGGTTATGTAGCGATTTTTATCGAAGCCTTGACAGATGGCGGAGTTTGTGCTGGTTTGCCGCGGGCGATCGCCTCCCAATTAGCAATCCAAACAGTATTCGGTACGGCGAAGCTGTTGCAAGAAACAGGAATGCACCCAGCAGAATTAAAAGATCGAGTGACAAGTCCCGGCGGCACAACTATTGCCGGAATTGCTACATTAGAAAGTAACGGCTTTCGATCGAGCGCGATCGAAGCAGTCAAAGCAGCTTGTTTGCGTTCTCAAGAATTGGGAAAATAACAACAGAGAATTTAAAATGGCTTATAGCGACTTCAAAGTGAAGGAACTTGTCAAGCAATTCGACTTAACTCTCAATGAAAACCAGGATTTATTTGGCGATACACCAGAAGTAGAGCCTAGCGAAAATCTTAAATCATGGTTGAGAGAAAATTCCGCATTAGCAGTAGACATCAATACAGAAAAAGCTCGTTCTGAACTGATTATTGCACCGATTTTACTTGAAGTTAGGCGGCAATTAAATTATCAAATTGGTTTATTTTCCGGCTCTGAATTTAATGTGGCTCCTGAAAAAGGATTGAACGGAACCTGCGATTTTTTGTTGAGTTTGTCGCCGGAACGCCTGTTTATCAGCGCCCCTGTAATTACCCTTGTGGAAGCTAAAAAAGAAGATATTAGAGCTGGATTGGGGCAGTGCGGGGCCGAGATGTTAGCTGCTCGGTTATTTAACGAACAGGAAGGCAATAACATCCCAATTATTTATGGAGCGGTGACATCGGGTACTGTATGGAGGTTTTTGAAATTAGAGGGCAATGTTATTTATATCGATCCGATCGAATATTACCTGAGAGATGTAGGAAAAATTTTAGGAATTTTATTCAGCGCTATTGCACCATTGCAAAAATAATATCAGTTTCAAAAAATAGTTAGCTCCGCTATTACAGCATTTTTTAAGGAGCGTGAAGTACACCCAGAAACCGGGCAGCCACGGGGGGCTGCTCCTACAGAAACCGGGTTTCTAAATTCAGTACCGATCTAGTGCTATTGCCCGTAGTTCAACTTAGCTTTTCAAGTAGTGTCTCCCATTCAATAATTTGATTTTTGAGCAATTGAGCGCGATCGCCGGACGCCTTGCGCTTGAGGAACAAGCCCTTTCCCGCAAGTTCTTCGCGCGCCATAGCGATACAGCATTCCAGGGCTTTTGCACATTGCCTCCCTATCCTCCTTTGTTAGCTCAGAGTCGGTGATCCCCGCACGCCCTCGGGCGAACTGTTCCAAGAATTCGGAGCGGGAGACGGCAAGAGCCTCAGCCCTGGCATCGATTGCCTTCATTGCGGTGGGAGTCACAAAAATACTGTAACGCTCTTTATTTTCGCCCCAAGCGCTGCGTTCAGCAGGTTTTCTGGCCATGTCTGTGTATGCACAAATAACAATTTTCATCATAGGGCTTGACAACCCAGAAGCAAAAGTGTTATGTCTGTGCATACATAGATATATCTGTGCATACACAGATATGGTCGAACACCAAAACCAAACCCCGCTCCCTCTGACTCACAATCTTTAAGGGCGAGGTCTGGCACTCACTTTCTAGAGATTTCCTCTATGTTTGCAGACTCCGAGCAGCCATATTTTCTGACGGTTGCTAGCCACTTGCGTCGCTTTCATTTTCAGGGCGCTCGTTACGCTGATTTTCTTCTATGTACTGTTTGACCAAATCGATAAGCACTTCATTCATATTTTTTCCGTTCAACGCACAAACAGCTTTAAATCGCTCTCGAAGCGTTCGAGAAGGAAATGTAACTTTCACAGTTGGTACTGGTTCTGTAGTTTTTAGCTCTGCCACTGGGATATTTAGCGCAATTACTTCATATATCCCAGACTACCTGTTAAAGCTCGTTTTTTGCTTAACGATCGAGAGGTGTATATGGGTTATTTGCATTTTATACCCCATATGCGTTATCATACATCCACGAACGCCTACGAACCAAGCAGAAGCATGAAACAGTTATCTGTACTCCCAATGTGGTTGCTTCAGCCAGCTTTGTTAGCGTTAAAAAAACCAAAAACCAAACCCCGCCCCCTCTGACTCACAATCTTTAAGGGCGGGGTCTGGCACTCACTTTCTGGAGATTTCCTTGTTTGGGATGTTTCTGATGTCCCATCGCGCCGCGCAGAGGATCTAGACCATCCTCGGCGCGACTAACCCCCTAATACAACTAGGAGACTTAAATTATGATGACAAATTTTGGCATTGGTTGGGAAACTACACCAAGTTTTCCGCCACAATTGGTTTATTCGCAAACTCTGGGTTTTGTGCCTAAATCCGGCGATACTTTGCCGTCGGTTATTCCTGGTGTCGATACCTTGCCACCTTGCTCTGATGGCTACGAACTGGTGAGGGTAGTTGTTTTTGGATCGAACTACGGCATTAACTATACGATCCGCTGGCTCTGGGGGCTGAATTTCGCTCAAATCTCCGAATGGAGTGTCCCTATACCTGCGCCCGGTTCTAGCGAAATGATGAGCATCGTTACCAAACGGATTCCGTTGGGTGGAACTAACTAACCGGCAAACTTGGTAACAACTTCTTCGGCAATGCTGGCGATAGTTTTATCTGTATCAAAAGCTCGATCGCCAGTTTCTTCCATCAAGACACCAGTGAGGATTGACCATGACTAACGGCAATGGACTTAACGGTGACAGGCCTCAACCCGATCCCATACAAAAGTTAACAGAATATGTCGAATCTTTGGAGATTTCTCTGGAAATTCAGGAGGATAAAACAGACGCTATTGAAGACCAGGTAGCAAGTCTTACCGAGCAGATAACCGAGTTGAAACAACAAGTGAAAGACATATATGGAGACGAAGAGGACTGGAAACGTATGTCAAAGACTTGACGGACTGATCGCAGGCCGTCAAAATAAAAACCGATTGCAACGGGAAAAACTGGAGCGAACCAAGCGCCTACAGGCTGAAGCTGCCTTGGGCAGACCTTTGAGAAAGTCCCCAATGCTTGACTTTGTTGATGATTTGGTACACCGTCCGCCAAATACTGAACAGATGCGCCAGCTCAAGGAACTGTTGTTGCAAGAACAAGCGGCGATAGCGAGACTCATTGCTCTAATCGATCGGCAGCTAGAGGACTAACACCTAGAGTAGCTGTTTGCTGTTCCCAACTTGTCTAGCAGCGCGTGCTGCTGGGCAAGTTTTGTTTTTTAGTGCGGTTGGGAGGTAACGGAATGACGACTTCAGAAGCAATTCTGGTGGACAATTAAATCGATCGCCCGCGATATCAATCGCACTTTAAACCGGCCTCCTTGGCGGTGGCATACTTGACGGGAACAAAAGCGAGGCCGAACGGCTCTTGCGGACACTCTACAATATGTGCTAAATCGGTGGGAGGATTTTTGCGATCGCCATTCTTCGGCGAGTTAAACTGAATAATTCCTGTTGCTCCCCACGCCTTAAAATTAGGAGATGAAAGCATTTTCTGCATTCCTTCGCGACTGGGTATTGGCTGCATTTTCAATGCTTTGACGATCGCGCGCGCTGCATCGTAACCTGAAGCCGTACAAGTATTAGGCTCTTCTCCCCAGAGCGATCGAGCCTGTTGGGGAAATTTTTGGTTTTGACTGTTTAAAGGATGCCAGCCCACAGAAAAAATGACTTTTTTAAACAACTTTTGCGGTTGCCCATATAAAAATTCTAACATTTGCTGAAACATCAGCGTCCATGCCCCGACAATCCAATTGCGATCGGCGTTAAGTCCGATTATCTCAAATGCGTTGTTTAGAGATATTGCCAGATGGGGATCTGGAACTAACACGATCGCAGTTTCTCCGTTTGCCTGAATTTCCTCGATCGCTCTTGCGGCATTGAAATCTCCTCTAGATATATCATAATCGCGAATCCTAACTATTGTTCCCCCTTGGGCATCTTGAAGAAAATAGTTTTTGTAATCTTCCACAAAAGATGCGCCGAACGGGCTGCCCGGATTGTATAAAATTGCTACTTGTCTTTGATTTTGTTCTAAGAGGTAGTCTGCTAAATCTCTAGCTATGAAACTGGTTGTATATTGAGTCCGAAAAAAATATTTTTTCGGCTCGTCGGTCAGCTCTTTCGTGGCTGCACCCGGAGACATCAAAACCAGATTATTGTCATTGTAAATATCTACAACGTGCATCGTCATCGCGCTGCTAGCGTGACCGACAACTGCTAAAATATCCGAGCGCTCCACTAATGAAATTGCTCTTTGTTGTGCCTCCACTGCATCGTTCGCATCGTCAGCAATAATTACTTTAAGTCCTTTGCCCTTAATGGATTTACCCAGTAAAAAACCCCGACCGGGAAAGTCACACTCCCGAGAATTTAACAGTTCCAAATTAACTTCTGTTTGCGCTTGAGCCACTCCGCGCAGAAATTCTTTCGCTTGATTGCCAAGCTGAGCATAACTGTTTGCAGGATTTTTCCAACAAAGCGGAAGGGCTACAGCAATTGTATAATAAGGAGCATTGCTGGCATCCAGAAAAGCATTGTTGATGTAAACTAAAGTTTCGGGATCTTTGCCATGTTCTCTGTCATGTTCTCTCTGCCACGAGTCTTTGAATGAATTAAAAGCTTTCTTTGAATTTACAGATGCAAATTCTTTAACTCCTCTTTGCTTTAACCAAGGAGCGGAACTTGTCAGGAGAATTTTTTCTCCTGCACTTAAACCATCTGGGAGAACTAAAGGAGGGTTTGAAGGGATAGGTGGCTTGCTGTCACGGGCGATCGCATCTTCCACTTCTACTATCGCATTATTAACAGGCTGCTGTACTTCCAAGTGCGGCGGGCGCGATACCGCTAGCAATTGCAAATCTTGCAAAACTTCAACAGCAGATTGATAGCGTTTGCCGAAACCATAGCTCACCATCTTGTTTAAAACAGTTTCTAATTGGCGGCTAATTTCCGCAATCGGCCTATCTGGCGTGGAGTAGTGCCAGACTATATACCCTTGCGGATGCAGCAGCAAATCCCTAGCAGGACGCAATCCAGTAACAGCTTGAATGGCGATGATGCCGACAGCGTAAATATCGCTACAAACTTGAGGGTTCCCGTGCATTTGTTCGGGCGGGGCATATCCTGCCGTGTAAATAGTTCGGGTTCTAGTTTGTCCCGACTCTGTAATTTCCAAGCTGCTAATTTCTTTAACTGCTCCAAAGTCTATCAGAACAATTTTGCCGTCCCTTTTGCGGATGAGATTAGAAGGTTTAAGATCGCGGTGGATGACACGATTCTGGTGAACAAACCTTAAAATTTCGAGAAGGTCTCGCAGAAAAGCGATCGTCTTTTCCTCAGTCCACTGCTGCTCTGTTGCGAGTTCTTGGCTCAGCGGATTTCCTTCGATGTATTCCTGAACCAAGTAAAAATTTCTATTTTCCGGGGATGGTGAAAAACTCTGATAATACTCAGGAATGCGCGAGTGATGACCGAGCAGGCGCAAAGCCTCAACTTCCCTTTGAAATCGCTGGTTTGCGTCCTGCCAAACCAGCGTATCTGTAGATTGAGGAGGCTTAATTTCCTTAACGACGCACAGGGGATTTCCAGGTTGTTTGAGATCGTAAGCTTTATAGGTTGTGGCAAACCCTCCCTCACCTAATATATCGATAATTTGGTAGCGATCGCGCAGAATATCCCCTGGATTCAGGCACATAAGTTTTTTACGATGATAGCGGTTTTCAGTTGAGTGAAGTACAGATTTCGGGTAGAAACTTAAAACCATATCAGTCGCAGTTTAAACCGGCCGAAGAGGCTGTCGAATACTTGACGGGAACAAAGGCGAGGCCGAACTGCTCTTTTGGACACTTGACAATATGCACCAATTCGCTGGGGGGATTTTTACGATCGCCATTGTCCGGCGAGTTAAACTGAATAATTCCTGTTGCTCCCTGGGCGCTAAAATCAGTAGATGCAAGCGTTTTCTGCATTCCATTGCGGCTGGGTTCCTGCTGAATTTCCAACTGCATTTCCAATGCTTTTACGATCGCGCGAGTTGCATCGTAAGTTGAAGCTGTACGGGTATTTACCTCTCCTCCCCAGAGCGATCGAGCCTGTTGGGGAAATTCTTTGTTGGGACTGTTTAAGGGATGCCAGCTAACAGAAAAAATGAGTTTTTTAAACAACTTTTGCTGTTGCCTCGATGCAAGTTCTAAAGTTTGCGGTTGCATCAGCGTCCACGACCCGGAAATCCAATTGCGAGATCCATTAAGTTTCATTATTTCAAATGCGTTTTGCATAGACTCCGTAACTAGATCGTCGGGAACTAACACGAGCGCAGTTTCTCCGCTTGCCTGAATTTCCTCGATCGCTCTTTGAGCGTTGAAGTCTTTTTTAGATAAATCGAAATCGCGAATCCGGACTATTTTTCCCCCTCGGATGTCTCGAAAATACTTTGTGTACTCATTCTTAAAATCTGCGCTGAACGGACTTGTCGGACTGTATAAAATTACCACTTTTTTTTGTTGTTGTGCGATGATGTAGTCCGCTAATTTTTTAGCTATTACACTACTCGTATATAGAGT
This sequence comes from Microcoleus sp. ARI1-B5, assembly GCF_036705795.1. Lineage (NCBI taxonomy): Bacteria > Bacillati > Cyanobacteriota > Cyanophyceae > Oscillatoriales > Microcoleaceae > Microcoleus > Microcoleus sp. ARI1-B5. Next base: position 538,853 of record NZ_JAUBVK010000001.1, on the reverse strand, counting down.
GCGAAAGAAAAACTTTCTCGGCTTATAAGTCAGTTCTTCCGTGGCAGTACCCGGAGAAATTAAAACCAAATTATTTTTATTGTAAATATCTACCGCGTGCATCGTCATGTCGCTGTTACTATGACCGACAACTGCTAAAATATCCGGTCGATCGACCAGCGCCCTCGCTATTTCTTTAGCTTTTTTACCATCGTTTGCATCGTCACCAATAATTACTTTAAGTCCTTTGCCGTTAATGGCTTGACTTGGTAAAAAACCTTGACCGGGAAAGTCCTTATTGCTGCTAAAATTAGGCAGTCCCAAATTAACTTCTGTTTGTGCTTGAGCCAATCCGCGCAGAATTTCTTTTGCCCGATCGGCCATGATATCGGAACGATCGGGATTTTTCGGGCTGCTAAGGGGAAGGGCGATAGCAATTGTGTAATAAGGAGTATTGCTTGCCTCCAAAAAGGCATTATTCATGTAAATTAAAGTTTCTGGATCTTGGCCGTATTCTTCGTTCCACGATTTTTTGAATAGATCGAAGGCCGATCGATAATTTGAATTGGCAAACTCTTCAACTCCTCTTTGCTTTAACCTAGGACTAGAACTTGTAACGAGGATCTCTTCGCCGCAACTTAAAGCATCTCCCTGGATTAAAGGACAAGTTGGAGGTTGAATAATGCGCAAACAAATCAGGGCTGCCTGTCCCGCCACCATTGCCGCCACTGCCCGCAGCAACCTGTTAAAGAGATATCTAGAAAACTGCTGGCGTTTCGGGCGCGAATGCGATGTTGGTGGCAGCGCGATCGCCTCGGACAGCGGCGAGTTTTCAGGTGCTAGCGAGAGTCTTTCTAAATCTGGCAACACCTCAGCAGCAGATGGATGCGGTGTCGCGGTTGTCAGGGCTACTAGCTGCGGTGGTGGCGACTGCAATTGCGGTGCCGCGATTTCGTCCAAATCTTGCAAAACTTCAACAGCAGATTGATAGCGTCTGGCAAAATCATAGCTCACCATCTTGTTTAAAACAGTTTCTAATTGGTGGCTAATTTTCGCAATCGGCCTGTATGGCGTCGAGTAGTGCCAGACTATATACCCTTGCGGATGCAGCAGCAAATCGATAGCAGGACGCAATCCAATAACAGCTTGAATGGCGATAATGCCAGCAGCGTAAATATCGCTGCAAAATTGAGGGTTCCCGTGCATTTGTTCGGGCGGGGCATATCCTGGCGTGTGGATAGTTCGCGTTCTAGTTTGTCCCGACTCAGTAATTTCCAAGCTGCTAATTTCTTTAACTGCTCCAAAGTCTATCAGAACAATTTTGCCGGATCTTTTGCGGATGAGATTAGAAGGTTTAAGGTCGCGGTGGATAACACGATTCTGGTGAACAAAACTTAAAATTTCGAGAAGGTCTCGCAGAAAAGCGATCGTCTTTTCCTCAGTCCACTGCGGCCCGCTCGCGAGTTCTTGGCTCAGCGGATTTCCTTCGATATATTCCTGAACCAAGTAGAAATTTCTATTTTCCTGAGATGGTAAAAAACTCTCATAATACTCAGGAATGCGCGAGTGATGACCTAGCCTGCGCAAAGCCGCAACTTCCCTTTGAAATCGCTGTTGTGCTTCCTCCAACAGTCCCGGATCGTTAGATTGAGGCGACCTAATTTCCTTGACAACGCACGGGGAATTTTCGGGGCTGTCCAAAACATTAGCCCTATAGGTTGTGGCAAACCCTCCCTCACCTAATGTATCGATAATTTGGTAGCGATCGCGCAGAATATCCCCTGGATTCAGGCACATAAGTTTTTTACGATGATAGCGGTTTTCAGTTGAGTGAAGTACAGATTTCGGGTAGAAACTTAAAACCATATCAGTCGCACTTTAAACCGGCCGAAGAGGCTGTCGAATACTTGACGGGAACAAAAGCGAGGCCGAACTGCTCTTTTGGACACTTGACAATATGCACCAATTCGCTGGGGGGATTTTTGCGATCGCCATTTGTCGGCGAGTTAAACTGAATGGTTCCTGTTGCTCCTTCGGCGCTAAAATCAGGAGATGAAAGCATTTTCTGCATTCCTTCGCGGCTGGGTTGCGGCTGCATTTCTAATGCTGTGACGACGGCGCGCACTGCATCGTAAGCAAAGGCTGTACGGGTATTTACCTCTCCTCCCCAGAGCGATCGAGCGTCTTGAGAAAATTTTTTGTTAGGACTGCTTAAGGGATGCCAGCCGACAGAGAAGATTACTTTCTCAAAAGCCTGTTGCCCCGATGCAAGTTCTAAAGTTTCTTGCCGGACGAGCGTCCATGCCCCGGCAATCCAACTGCGATCGCGGTTGGCTTTCATCACCTCGATCGCGCTGTTTAGAGAACTCGTAACTTGAGCGTCTGGAACTAACGCGATCGCTGTTTCTCCGTTTGCCTGGATTTCCTTTATTGCTCTTGGGGCGTTGAAGTCTTTTTTAGATAAATCAAAATCGCGGATATTTGCGATCGTTCCTCCTCTGCTGTCTTGAAAATACTTTCTGAATTCTTGCCGAAAAGACGCGCCGAACGGACTTGCCTGATTGTATAAAATAGCTACTTTTTTTTGATTTTTTTCAAGGAGGGAATCCGCTAAAGTTTTAGCTATTAAGCTGCTTGTATAGGGAGTCCGAAAAAAATATTTGCGCGGTTCTTCTGTCAGTTCTTCCGTGGAGGTACCCGGGGACATTAAAACCAGGTTATTTTTATCGTAAATATCTACAACCTGCATCGTCATATCGCTGTTAGTGTGACCGACAACCGCTAAAATATTCGGTTGCTTCACCAGTGAGTTGGCTCTTTGAATTCCCTCGGACTTACTATTGGCATCGTCAGCAATAACTACTCTGAGTCCTTTTCCGTTAATGGCTTTCCCTTGTAAAAAACCTTGACCGGGAAAGTCGTTATTGCTGCTAGAATTGAGGAGGGCTAAATTAACTTGTGTTTGCGCTTGAGCAACGCCTCGGAGAACTTCTTTTGCCTGATCGGCAAGGATAGGAGAACTGTCCTGATTTCTCCGGCGAATGGGAACGGCAATAGCAATTGTGTAATAATCAGCCTCGATCGCCTCCAGAAAGGCATTATTCATGTAAATTAAAGTTTCTGGATCTTTGCCGTATTCTTTCTGCCACGATTTTTTGAATAAATTAAAAGCTTGTTTAAAAGCTTGCGGAGAATTTGAAGCTGCAAACTCGTCAACTCCTCTTTGTTTTAACCGAGGACTAGAAGTTGTAACGAGAATTTTATCTCCAGCACTTAAACCATCTGGGAGGACTGCAGGATGGGGTTTTCGGGCGATCGTCTCGATCGCGGTCGCGATCGCAAAGCCGGCCGCCACGATCGCGACCGCGATCGACAAGCGGACTCTCAATTTACCTCCCCGTGGGCCTGGAGACAGGCCTGATGTCTGTTTTACAGGAACATCTGCTGTGGTGACACAGACATCAGGCCTGTTCGCTAGCGATTCCCTACGGGATAGCTTCGCCGCGCGTAAATCCTCCAACACCTCAGCAGCGGATTGATAGCGATCGGTAAAGTGGTAGCGTACCATCTTGTTTAAAATTCTTCTTAAATCATCGCTAACCTGTGGGATCTCTCTATCGGGGGTCGAGTAGTGCCAGATAATTTCGCAAGTTGGTTTATGATTGCAAAGGTCTGCAATATCTAAACCTGCGATCGCTTGAATGCCGACGATTCCTGCGGCATAGATATCGCTGTTAAATCTCGGCTGATTTTTCCACTGTTCGGCCGGCATATAACCCTCTGTACCAACGGCGCGAGTTTGAGTGATGTTCCCCGACTCAAACGCCAAACTGCGGATCGCTTTTACTGCCCCAAAATCGATCGCTGCAATTTTGCCGTCTAGTTTGCGCCGGATTAAGTTTGACGGTTTAATATCGCGGTGAATAATATTTTGAGAGTGGACGCAATTTAAAACCTCTAAAATATCCTGCAATAAATTGATGACTTGTTGTTCTGTTAATTTTTTGCCGTCACCGAGTTCTTTGCTCAGCGGCTCTCCTTCTATGTATTCTTGAATTAAGTAAAAATTTCCATTTTTTTCAAAGCTCTCAATTAACGCAGGAATGCGCGGACATTTATCTTTTAGATGCAGCAGAGTTTTAGCTTCTTTTTCAAATTGCTGTCGTGCGGACTCCAACAGTCGCGGATCGTTAGATTGAGGCTGCCCAATTTCCTTGACGACGACGCACAGGGGATTTTCTGGGCTACCCAAAGCATCCTGAGCCGTATAGGTTGTGGCAAACCCTCCCTCACCTAATGTATCGATAATTTGGTAGCGATCGCGCAGAATATCCCCTGGATTCAGGCACATAAGTTTTTTACACTCCCTCGATTTGCTGCACTCGTGGATGTCGATCGTACCACAAATATGACTTTTATGAACTCCAGGTTATGACTTTTATGAACTCAAGGTTATGAATATATGAATTGACTTTGAGAGTGGCTTGTTTAATCATGTTGACATCCGAGATTTTAGGGAGAAAATATTTTATGGTTTTACGAGCAGACCCATCAGGAGTACCCAGATTAATTGGCGACAATACATCTGAATCAGTTTTTTTATCCCTCGCTAATTTCCAATTCGGAGGTATAACTAATTTCCCTTCGGGAGTCTGGATGCTTGGAGGTGACGATACAGTTAGTGGCTCAACAGCTAGCGATTTGGTTTATGGCAATGACGGAGAAGATGCGCTAGTAGGATATGCTGGCAACGATTCTTTATTGGGAGGAAGAGGGAAAGATGACCTGTGGGGAGATGAGGGAAATGACTGTTTGAGTGGCGGTCAAGATGCAGATTGGCTTCTTGGTGGAGCAGGAAATGATATTTTATTGGGAGGCAGAGGCAATGATATTTTATACAGCGGTAACGGTAATGATACTCTGATTGGAGGTTTGGGTCGAGACTGGTTATCAAGTGTGGATCGTGATAATGCTTCGCGGAAAACCAGTGGAAGTAACTTATACGTCCTCCAAGTAGAATCAGGAATTACTGATATCAATAAGGCCGATTTTATTAACAAATTTCAACTCGGTTTAGATCGAATTGGATTAGCAGGAGGTTTGACTGTTAACGATATAGTTTTGGATAACTTGACAAATGTGCTGCTGTTAAGAGATTTTGATTTTTCAGAAGATGCCAAACGCACTGTTTCCCCAGCCGATGCTTTAATTCCTTCAACTTTTGTGACTTCAGGGACTCTCATCAAAGTTAGGGATTCTGGAGATTTAATAGGTTTTGTTTATGGTGTAACGCCCAGTCAACTCCAAAACCGCATTATATCAGTTCCGGGATTCTGAGCTTGAGGATGCGTTGCAACACATCCTACAAAAGCCAGATTTGAGACAGCTAAATTACAGGAAATGGCAGGTTTATTTATGGAAGATTGGGATTAAATCAAACTAATTATCACTCGCTAGCGGCTGTTTCCAATTTCTCCCCAATTCTCGGTTCCGTCCCATTCAACAGACGCTGAATGTTGCTGCGGTGCCGCACAATCACAAACACGCCACCAGCAATTCCAAACAATACATAAGCCAGCGGCTGATGTAAAGCAAACATCAATCCAGCAACGCTAATTGCGCCGATAATTGAACTTAAAGAAACAATTCGGGACACCGCAAAAACTATTCCAAAAATCCCGAAAGTTCCCAAACCCACTGGCCAGTACAAACCGAGCAAAACTCCCAAACTCGTAGCCACAGATTTACCGCCGGTAAACCCCAGCCAGATAGATTTGCTGTGGCCCAAAACAGCAAATAAACCTGCCAAAGTTGCCATCCAAGGGATGATAGTTGCAGTATTTTCTAAACCGGCGGCGATCGCGAGCTGCCTGGTAAAATCTAGAGAGTAGATGTAGCGGATTAGGACGATCGCACTTACCCCCTTCAACACGTCAACCAGCAACACCCCCAACCCCGGCCACTTCCCCAAAGTCCTGAGTACATTAGTCGCGCCCGTCGAACCAGAACCCACTTCGCGAATATCAATTCCCAGCATCCATTTGCCCAAAGCGTACCCAGTCGGAATCGAACCCAGCAGGTAAGCTGCGATTAACAATGCGCCATTTAAAACTATCCAACTAGCCATTTTTTAAGTTTAAATTTCGTGTACTTTAAAAATTTTCCACCTTTGAAATCTAATAATTAGCAATTAGCAATTACCAATTAGCAATTACCAATTACCAATTACCAATTACCAATTCAAAAATCCTTCGCAGCCATCAAAGTTTGCGGATCGGGAGCAAAGGCCAGCCACAGCGGAAATTGCAGCATCGACAAACTAATTAAATCCTCAGTTTCATCGATCGCAATTAACGGCAACTTGCCATCTTTCACCAGTCGATCGGCTTTTTGAGCCAAAGCCTCCGCAGACTCAAACAAAATAATCCCACGTTCCGGGCCAAAATCGCTGCGAGTAATCCCCAAACAATCCTGCAAACCCCGGCGCCACTCACCCAAACGTTCGGGACTGTTCGCGAGCACCAAAGTCCGCACCCGCGGGCCGTAGACGCTTCTGAGTACAGAAATAATGGTTGAACTAATCAAGATATTTTGCAAGCGCGAACCCATTGTTCGCAAAGCGCCCCTTCCTCCTTGGGTGAAAAACCAGTTAGAAACCCGTTCCGCATGGATGGGTTCAAAGGTGCGGCGGAGTTGCCAAGGCGGGCCGTAATAGTCGGGGAGAGTGCGATATTGGTCTAGGGTGCGGCGAATTTGTTTGGCTTGTTCTTGAAATCCCTGTTCGGCAAATCTGGGATTTACTGGGGAAGAGGATGGAGAATCCTCAGCAGGAGTTTGCTTGGGCGTCTCTTGCACCGGCGGTGTCAAATCTAAGAGTTCGGCGGTGGCGGCCAAATCCTGCAAACTGCCGACTAGATAGTCTTTGAAACCTTGAACTCGAATTGCTAAATCTTGGGAAACGCCTGCAAAAGTTGTGCGCATTTCCTTTTGAATTCGATCGCGCCGGCGTTCGAGTTTTTCTACTTCGATTTGTAGGGCCATTTTGCGATTATCTAGTTGAATCAAGCCGTCTTGTACCAAACGCCCGATCGATGCTTGAGCCTCGCCCAACGCTTCTTGGGCCTTAGCTTTGTCGGCTTCCAAGGCGGCAATTCTGTCAGTCAAATCTTGTTCTTGCTGCTGCAATGCTTTGACTCGCTCTGCCAAATTTTCGGTAACATTTTCTGGTACGGGCGTTACCGTTTCTGCGGTTGTTGTTGGCTGCGAGTCTGTTTCTGGCTCGATTTGAGCGATCGAACTTTCAGAGGAGCGATCGTCTGTTTCAGGCTCGATTTGAGCGATCGCGCCTGCTGCGTCCACAAATCGGGCGATTTGGGCATCTTCCTCGTCCAGCGGGTCTGTTTCGGGCGCTCGTTGGGCTTCGGGATCGTTTTGTTCGATCGACAATTCCCGTATTTGAGATGGCAATTGGTTGTCCGTCTCATTCACGGGTAAAGTTGCTTCGCCGTCAGCGGCTGGTTGCGATTGCGGTTCTTGGGTTGGAGATTCGTCTGAATTCATGGGAATTTTGTTCGGCGTAGGGCACAGAAAAGTTAAAAATTTAAAATTAACAACTTTTTTAGTCTTGACGGGGACAGCGCTGTTCTAAGCAGGTCTGTAGCATTTTACGATCGAACAGAACCGGTAGAAAGTGAATGCTGTTAATTTCTTTGAAATAGAACAAAATCGGCACAGCGGGCCAAAATATCCGCCAATTTAGCCATTCTCGGTAAGCAAAGCGGCGGATTAAGTTGGACGATCGATAAATGTCCAAATCGGTTGGGGTAAATTGCAGCCGGAGGGTGGCGGCTTGGTACATCAGAAACAAGCCGAACAGCGAAACCGACAAACTCGCCCACTTCTGCACGAACAGCAGCGGTACGGCGGCCAGTACCAGGACTAAGGGAATCGCATAACTCGGGGCGAGTTCGATCGTATTTGTCGGCGAAGTAGCAGAGGCAGTTGTATTCACGGGTTTAAATCAGGGGTAGTTAAAGGAATATTGCCCATTATTCATATTTTACTGTTTCCTAGCTTATAGCCCTTTGAGTACGCTAGATCCCGTGCCCTGGAACATCAGCCAAGTCAAGAAAAAGTTAACAATAAAAATAGCCAGCAAAGCCGTCACCACCGCCGTGGTAGTGGATTCGCCGACGCCTTTTGCCCCGCCGGTGGTGGTCAAACCCCAGCTAGTACCGATGACAGCAATCAAACCACCGAACGCAAAAGCCTTAATAGCAGCGCTGCAAATGTCCCACAGAGTCAGGAAATGGCGGACTGATTCTAAAAACACGTTTTGAGAGATGCCGTACATTGTCGTCGCAATCAGCAGTCCGCCGGCGATGCCCGTGACGAGGGATAATATTGTCAGAATTGGCAGCATCAAGCAGCAAGCTAGGACGCGGGGAATTACTAAATAGTCGATCGGGTCTGTTCTGAGCATCAGCAAGGCATCTATCTGCTCTGTTACCTGCATCGTGCCGATTTCCGCCGCAAAAGCCGAACCTACCCTTCCCGTCACGATGACGGCTGTTAAGACAGGGCCGAGTTCGCGAGTCAAAGACAAAGCCAAAACGCCGCCGACGACATTGCCGGCACCGAGGTTAATAAACTCCCTCGCTACCTGAACCGTAAATACCATGCCGACAAAACCCGCAGTCAGCAAAGCAATCAGCAGCGATTCCGGGCCGACTGCTGCCATTTGATCGAGGGTGTTGCGGCGGTTAATTTTGCGAGTTAGCAAGTGCAGCATGACTTGGCCGCCCAATAAAATTGCTGCGAACAAGCGCTGACTCCACAAACTGAGGCTCGATGGTGTAGTTGTACTCAAGGGATTTTGACTGTAGAACAACTGCCAAAATGAAATCTCTCTACAAATCTTAAACAAGTTTCTTCTCTAAGGTTTAAGATTTCTGACATAACAGGCCGCTGAGGGCGATCGCTGCCTATCGTAGAAAAGGACAAGTTTTGTTTGCTTGCACCTTTCGGCAGTTTAGCTGAATTTACTGACTATTATGAGCATCTTTCCTAATTTTCTGCGCTCTGTACTGCTGACGGGCCTATTGAGCTTTGTCGCTCCCTTATTGTTAATCTGCGCGGGATTGACTAGCTTTTCGCTGATCGGCCTCGTGCCTGCTCTCCAAGGATTCGGTCGTTCTGGAGAAGACCTGATTTTGCAGTTCCTAGCTACTTTCGGCAGCGGCTGTCCCCTCCAGGGATTTTTGGTAATTGGTCTAGCTTTTGGTTTGGTGGGTGCTTTGTTTGATACCTACGCTGCTTATCAGCATTCCCGGTGGGGTTAATTGTGTTTAGCTTTGAGATGTGGGATTTGAGATTTTAGGTCGGTAATTCTCGATCGCATCTAAAATCTCAAATTGTTGGGTTGCGGTGCGCTTGAATCGCGCCCCCTGCTGCGAAAAATTCGATCTCGAAGTTCCTCCTCCTTTGATTCATCAGTGGAGTCAATTGTAAAATCGTTCGACGCTTCTCTAAGCAAGCATGACCGCGCTAGCACTGAGGCCCAAGTCTAAAATCTAAAATCTCAAATCTAAAATCGGCTGGCTCAGCATTACCGATCGCCCATGTTCGGAAATACGATCGCCCTTTTTGCGGAAAACCGAATCCGCCAGTTTCGGGAGCTGGAATATATTAAATACAAGTTGAGTCAAGTGTTTCTCAACCCCTAAAAACTTCAGATAGTCGAGGTATTAGTTATGGCACTTATTCGTTGGGAACCTTTGCGGGAAATGGACTCCTTGCAGCGAGAAATGAATCGGTTGTTTGATAGCTTGACACCGGCCACCGATCGCGCATCTAACGGTGTTGCTTTTGTCCCCCCCGCCGAACTCGATGAAACTCCCGAAGCCATTCACCTTAAGTTAGAAATTCCGGGCATGGAAGCTAAGGATTTGGACGTACAAGTAACCGCAGAAGCTGTTGCTATCAGTGGCGAACGCCGTCACGAAACTAAGAGTGAAGAGAAAGGCATGACTCGTTCTGAGTTCCGTTACGGTTCCTTCCGCCGGGTGATTCCCCTACCCGCTCGCATTCAAAATGACAGCGTACAAGCTGAGTACAAAAATGGGGTTTTAAACCTGACTTTGCCTAAAGCGGAAGCGGAAAAGAACCGCGTAGTGAAAGTTGAACTGGGCTAATCAATAATTGTCGGCTAATTGCTGATAGGGCGTGCGGTGCGCGCCCTATTTGCTTTGGCGGGTCGCGCGGCAGATTCTCCAACCGTGCTAAACTAAAATCAGCAATGGTTGGTGAGGAAACTTGGCAATGCCGAGTCAGGGAGTGGGAGGAAATGGAACTGCATCTGAGTTTGGAGACTTAACCGGGATGACTCGCGAACAAGTCGATGACTTTTTGCGCGGATTGGGTGCAGAAATCAGAACTACTAAAGGTGGTTATCTTGAATACGAATTTGCCGATCGTTCGCGAGTCAATATTCGTACTGATGGTGAAGTTATACGAACCCCAGCGCCTAGATACGGTTCAGATGGCAGAAAAATAAACAAAGGTTTGCGTCTTGATAAAGACGGCAGCTCGGTCAAAACACGCGATGAGTTTGGCAACCAAATTCTGGGGACACACAATACGGGAGAAAAAGTGAGGGATTAATATGCCGGATGACTACAACTTGCTTAATTTAGGTGAACTGACATCCCTAGTAACCAATGTCAATGTCTCTTTCTGGGGAAATGAAATTGTATTTGAATGTATTTACGATCCTACACGGGATCGATTGCCTTATACTATCGTATTTCATGACTGCCGAGATATCAGTTGGGAGGTTTTCCATCCAGAAGATGTACAAGATCCAGAAGCTGATTTGATTGGCATTCATTTGGGTGAAGACGCGCACCGAAAAGCAGCTTTAATCCATACGGATATTTTTGAAATTTCCATTCTCTACGGCAGTTTCAGTATTCATAAGGGAGAGGATTTAAATTCAAAAATAGGAGAATTAGAAACAGAGGTTTTGGTATCACAAGCGCAACCAGTCTTGTAGAAATTTAAATGAGTGATTGGAAAGACGACTATAACTTGCTTGGCTTGGGTGGATTGACATCTTTAGTCACAAATGTCAAGGTATCTTTGTGGGGAAACGAAGTATTAATCGAATGCGTCTACAATCCTGAAGAAAGATCCCCTTATGTGCTGGCATTTAAAGACTGTCGCGATATCAGGTGGACTGTACGCGATGAAGAGGAAGTCGGCGAACAGGAAGCTGAATTCTTAGGGATTTCTTTGGGCGAATCTGCTCACCGCAAGCCTGCTGTGCTGACTACAGATATTTTTGAGATTTCAATTGTGTATGGGAGTTTTAGTATTCACAAGGAAGAAAACCTAAATCCTCAAATGGCAGATTTAAAAACAGAGGTTTGAGTGTCACCAGCAACCGCAGTCTAGTAGCAAGTTAAAAGTATTGCGCCGTTCAAGCGCAAATCGGTTAGTAAGATTATGTGTAAAACAACCATTATTAGGTTCGATCGTTCGGACTTCAGTCCGCAAAAAAGAGAGGACAGAAGTCCTCACTACGAACCAATTATCAATTTTTTAACAAATACAGTAGGTATTGTTGCCCGCATCAGTTTAGGATACTTAATAGAACTTTTTTGCCAAATGAGGTAAGACAAAATGCCTGATATTGTTGATATTGCCGTAGGTGCGGGTTCGTTCCAAACCCTGGTAACGGCCGTGCAAGTAGCTAATTTAGTAGATGCGCTCAAAAGTCCGGGCCCTTTCACTGTCTTTGCACCTACAGACGATGCTTTTGCGAAATTGCCGCCCGGAACTATCACCACCCTAGTGCAGAATGTTCCCCAACTGACCAGGATTTTGATGTTTCACGTCGTCTCCGGCAAGTTTATGAAGGCTGATTTGGCAAAACTCGGTTTTGTTACTTCCTTGGAAGGTTCGCCGATTAAAATTGATTGTTCTGATGGTTTTGAGGTGAAAAATGCTACTGTTGTCGCGGCTGATATCGAAGCTGACAACGGCGTCATCCACGTGATCGATAACGTGATTTTAATGGGATAGTTTCGCCTTTAAACCTCGCTGCGGGAGCGAAGCAGGTGCCTTGCGGTGCCGCGCGAGCTCCCGATCGCACCACTCTTTTTTAGCGATTGAAGGTAATATAAATATAAAAAAGTTGTCTTTTGGCCCGATGTATTTTAAGATGATTGTTTAAAAAAGTTTGAAAATGAATAATTATAATATAAGCAAACCAGTGTGGTGAGCACTATGCAAATCCTAGCCGCCAGCCTCAAAGCAAAAGTCCGCCAGCGTACCTTGGAACTGCAAGTTCTCAACGAACTTACTGCAAAAGTACAACTCGCCGCTGACGCTGATGAAATTGGGCGTGCGTGTATCGAACACATCGGGCGCCTGATTCCTGCTGAGACGATCGCACTTTTGACTCTACCGGACGATCGCATCTACCTGCAACACTTACAGCCGTTAACTGAACCGGCCAAATCTGAAATTGCAGCCTGCTTGCAAGCCGCTCGCGCTGCATGGCTGGCGGGAAATCGGGATTGGGCGCACAACATCGCCTCGCCACCCATTGCTCAGTTTAAGTCGGTCTTGATGGCACCGGTCAACCCGGATGAAAGTGAAGAATTGTTGGGAGTATTTTTCATCGGTGCAGAGCCGGCAACTGCTTTTAATTTTGAGCACCTTTGTTTGCTCCACACTGTCGCTCAAATCTGTACTAATTCCTTAAAAATCTTAGCAGCTAAAACGACGGAGGTCAAGGGGAAAGCTCAAAAAATTTTTGGTGTCGATTCGGAAAGTAAAGAACTCTTGTTGCGGGCTTTAATGGACGGTGCGCCGGACAGAGTTTTTGCGAAAGATCGAAATTTTAGATACATTTTTGTCAATCAAAGTTTTGCTGCATATTTGGGAAAAAATATTGAGGAAATTATCGGCAAAGATGACATCGAATTAGGGTTTTCAGCAACAGCAGTATTTGGCGATCGCAACAGCCTTCTTAGGGGCATCCGCGAGGACGATCGAGCTGTTCTAGCCGGGGAGATGGTTCGCAATCCCTACCAGGCGAGATCCTTTGCAGGCGGCAAACAGCACGTCTTTGACACGCAAAAACTGCCGCTGCGCGATGCCCAGGGCAATATATTTGGGGTTTTGGGTATTTCTCGCAAGATTGCAGAATACTCCGCAGCAGATGAAGCCACGAATCAAAGCCAAGCCAAACTGCAAAAAATTACTGCTAGCGTACCGGGTACGGTATATCAAGTTGATTTGCATCCAGACGGCTCGATGGCATTCTCGTTTGTCAGCGCAGGCTGTCGAGAATTGTATGAAATAGAACCCGAGGAGGCTCAGGAGGATATTCATGTAATTCTTGACATGATTCATCCCGAAGATCGAGATGATTTTCGGAACTCGGTGAGGCTTGCTGCTGAAAGTTTGCAGCCTTGGCGGTGGGAGGGTAGAATTATTACCCCCTCTGGCAAACTTAAATGGATTCAAGGGGATGCGCAGCCGGAAATGCAAGGATCGGGGGAGATAGTTTACTATGGCTTGTTCACGGATGTTAGCGCCCGGAAACAAGCTGAGTTAAAACTGCAACTTTATCAACAAATATTTTTAAAGTCTAATGATGCGATCGCCATTTTAGACCCGCAAGGCTATTATTTGGAAACAAATCAAGCTCACACGGCTTTGCTGGGTTACAGTGCATCGAAATTGTGGGGAAAAACGCCTGCTGCTCACATGGGAGAACAGACATTTGCGTCAGTGCTGCAAAGCTTGGCCGAAACAGGGAGTTACCGAGGCGAAATGACCTGTGTTATGGCTTTGCAAGGGGGAACAGTTGAGGTGGAGCTTTCGGCTTTTGCGGTTCTGAATGATGCTGGGGATGTAGTTTGTTACGTCAGCGTCAAAAGGGATATCACGGAACGCAAGCGAGCTGAGGAAAGACTCAAACTTTACCGAGAAATATTTCTCAACTCCAATGATGCGATCGTCATTATCGATGCTGATGCGTTTTTCCTCGAACAAAATCGCGCTCACCAATCGCTGCTAGAATACACCGACGCGGAATTAGAAGCAGAAGCGCCGCCGCTGGTTGCGGGGGAACTCTTTTCGGCAATTGCCAAAAGTTTAGCGAAAACGGGAACTTTTCGGGGCGAAATTACTAACTGTACTAAAAAAGGTCGCACGCTGGCGATCGACGTGGCGGCATATTCTGTGATTAACAACAGCGGCGATATAATTTGTCACGTCTGTGTCAAGCGCGATATTACCGAACGCAAAAAAGGAGAAGAAGAACGGCAAAAATTTGTGTCGCTGATTGAAAACAGCAGCGATTTTATCGGTATGGCTACCCTGGAAGGCCAAACGCTGTTTGTTAACGAAGCCGGACGCAAAATGGTCGGTTTAGAGAAGATTTCGGAAGTGCTTTATACGGAAATATGGGATTATATCGGTCAAACTTTTAAACAGGAATTTAGTCAAGAGATTTTGCCAATAATTATCAGTCAGGGCCAGTGGCAAGGAGAAGGTCAAATGCAGCACTTGCGCAGCGGACAACGCATTGATGTGGTGATGAATGCTTTTCTGGTCAAGCACCCCCAAAGCAGCGAACCGCTGTGCTTTGCTGCGGTAATTCGCGATGTCACCGAACGCAAGCAAGCGGAGAGAATGCTGCGGGAACAAGCAGAACGGGAACGGCTGGTTTCGGCGATCGCCCAGCGAGTCCGGCAGTCTCTGAACCTCACTCAAACTCTGAGTACGGCTGTACAAGAAGTGCGGCAGTTGCTGGCAACTGACCGCACGGTAATTTATCGTTTTGATTCCGATGAAACAGCGATTGTTGTTGTGGAATCTGTAGGGGATGATTGGATGCCGCTGCTGGGCAGAAAACTTCAAGAAACATCTTTTGGGGAAAGTTATGTATCGCTGTACCGCGCCGGAATAATTCAAGCAATGGCAGATATTTATACGGCAAATTTGAGCGGGATTCACCGAGATTTCCTTGGTAGTTTGCAGGTAAGGGCTAATTTAGTTGTACCAATTTTTATCGGCGATGAAAGTCAGGAGTTGGCAATAGAAGATTCGCCGTCAACTTTCGGAATTGGGTCGCCGATAGGGAGTTTGGAAACGAGTCAAAATCGGTTGTGGGGATTGCTGGTTGCCCACCAGTGCAGCGGGCCGCGCGCTTGGACTGATTCTGAGGTAGATTTGCTGGGAAGGTTGAGCGTGCAGTTGGCGATCGCCATTCAGCAATCTACTTTGTTTGAACAAGCGCAGCAGGCCCGAGAAGCCGCCCTGGAAGCGTCTCGAATGAAGTCGCTATTTTTAGCAAATATGAGTCACGAAATCCGCACTCCGATGAATGGAGTGATGGGGATGACTGATTTGCTGCTGAAAACAAATCTTACTCCCGAACAGCTAGACTTTGTGCAGACGCTGAAACTCAGCGGCCAAAATTTGCTGTCCATCATTAACGATATTCTCGACCTCTCCAAACTGGAAGCAGGAGAAATGCGCTTGGAAACGATCGAATTTGACCTCAGTATCTGTCTGGATGAAGTGCTGGATTTGTTGGCAACTCCCGCACAAGAAAAAGGTATAGAATTGGTGGCGCTGATTGAGAGCGACGTGCCGCTGCAAATTAGTGGGGATGCCGCGAGGCTGCGGCAAATACTCACTAATTTAATCAACAATGCTATTAAGTTTACGGAAGCAGGAGAAGTAGTAATTGAGGTTTCGACTGGCAGGATTCCAGGAATGTCGGCAGCCAGCGACGACCAGAAAGTTTTAGAGAATATCCAACCGTTAAAACTTGGAAGCAATCGCTCGCTGTTCCTGCTATTTAAAGTCACAGATACAGGAATCGGGATTGCTCCGGAAGACCAAGAAAAGCTGTTTCAATCTTTTACTCAAGTTGATGCTTCTACTACGAGAAAGTACGGTGGCACTGGTTTGGGTCTGGCTATTTCTAAGCAGTTGGTGGAGTTGCTCGGGGGTAAAATAGGTGTGGAAAGTACCCCCGGCAGAGGCTCGACTTTTTGGTTTACTGTGCCGGCCCTCAAGGAAAATTTAACTGCTTCAGGGACAGCGTGCGAAGTGAATTTGCAAACGGCGCTGGCGGGGCGAAAAATGTTAGTTGCTAGCGATAAGCCGACAGTGCGAAAAGTGCTGCGGAGAATGGCTGTTTTGTGGGGAATGGAAGTTGAGGAGGTTGAGAACGGTTGGATGGCGATCGCCTCTCTGTACAAATCTGTCAGTGTTAATTGCCCTTACGATATTGTTTTGGTTGATATTCAGTTGCCGGAAATGGTGGCGGGAAGTCTGGAACGCTTGATTATTGCTGAGCCGGCAATGCAGCAGACAAAGTGGGTGGTGCTCAATTCAATGACTCAGATATCCGAGGCGAAACGTTTGGTAGATATCGGTTTTACCGGCTATTTAACTAAACCTGTGAAAGCTCACCGGCTGTTTGATTGCTTGGTGAATGCGATCGCCCCGGGTGCGGCGGTTGACTCGCGGCTGGCAAATCCAACGGCAAATCGATCCTCAGCTATTGACAACCGGGAGTTAGCGAGCTTAAAGATTTTGTTAGTTGAAGATACTCCGATCAATCAAAAAGTTGGTCTCAATCAGCTCAAAGTTTTGGGATGCGCGGCGGATGTGGCGAATAACGGCGCAGAGGCGCTATCGATGCTGGCTATCAAAAAGTATGACATTGTGCTGATGGACTGTCAGATGCCGGTTTTGGACGGTTACGAAGCTACGCTGGAATTGCGCCGCATGGAAGCGACAGGCGCTGCTGCTGGTTGGAGGGAGCCGGAGCGAAAGACGGTGGTGATTGCGATGACGGCGAATGCTTTGAAGGGCGATCGGGAAAAGTGTCTGGCGGCGGGAATGGACGATTATATTAGCAAGCCTATTTCGATCGAAAAATTAAAATCTGTACTAGAAAATTGGTCGGTACAGTTAAAAATTGAAAGTCCCAAGTTTAAGGGCGAGGAGATCGAAAACTCTATCGAAGATCTCGAATCTGTAGTCGATATGGCACGTTTGCACGAAATTGCGGGCGCTGATTTAGATTTTGAGCGGGAAATTCTGCAAGCTTTTGTGGTGGATACTGGCGGTTATTTAGAAGCGGCTAAAAGTGCGATCGCCTCGGGAGATGTGGAGACACTGGCCCGCCGCGCGCATCAAATTAAAGGTGTCAGCGCTACGGCTGCTGTGCGGTTAATGCCCGAGATGGCTGCTGAGCTTCAAAGGCTGGCCGAATCAAACGATTTGGAGGGGGCCACAAAAATCATCGCTGAATTAGAAATAATTCTGGCGGGGGTTCAAAAGTTGGCGGCTGAGTAAGGGGAGATGGTCCGAGGGGGTGATGGGGTGATGGGGTGATGGGGTGATGGGATGATGGGGATGGGATTGAAATATGCAATTTCAATGCAGTACAGCTTAATTAATTTTCTGGCTTTCCGGGCTTTACATACTATCGCGAACTGCTTCTGGCAACTCCCGCGATCGATCGTATGTAAAGATTCTTAAAAATTTATCAATATATTTATCTCAATGTGACGAGATTGGAAACTCTTATAACATCTTGTGTGTTGTAGCTTTTGACACTATTATATTAAGTTATTGTGGTCAAATATAAAATAATCATTAAGCCGATGACTGTGAGAGTGTTTTTCGTCTATCGGCTTGAAAGACTAAGACCAACCGATCGCCCAGCCCGCCCATTAAGTGCGTATTTACGCTCAAGGAGGTTTTATGACTCCAGTCATGTTACGTCAACTCTGGTCGTTAATTGAGACCACCCAAGCCACTGTGTTAGTTACTTTGGACGATGCCACCCTGGTACAGTGGCTGCTGAAGCAGTTGAAGATGAACTCTGCGCTCAATGGCAAGGAAACAGATTTGTTGAACGAGTACATCGAGTCTCGGCTGTCGCTAATCCGCGATTTAGCTGAGCAGCGCCTAGCACCAGAGCGGTTCTGAATGGATTAAATGAAAATTGGACGCTCAATATCGCAGGAAAGGTCGATCGCTCGTCACGGGCAAAAAACAATAGGCGGTGAACCGATAATACACTTGTCAGGGTGCAGCACCGGGTTGAGAATAGTTAATTTGAAGCCACAGGGTGTTCTAGATTGCCGATCGCAACAGTTCTCGACAGCTACAAGTTACGATCGTTGAGAAAGCGTTCTACTAAAATGTATGCGTAAATGGGGATGGATGTTGCTGGCAAGTGTGTTGTTTGTGACACCGCTGGCATCTTGTAGGGATCGATCGGCACAAGTGGGCCAAACACCAGCCACAAATACTACAGAAGGCAAATCGCAACAAGGCCCGAGCCGCATAGATACAATTGTCAGCCGCGGCAAACTGATTTGCGGCGTCAGCGGGGAACTGCCGGGTTTTAGCTTTGTAGACGAAAAAGGCAAATACTCCGGGCTCGATGTAGATGTGTGCAGGGCTGTGGCGGCGGCAATATTTGACGATCCCGAAAAAGTCGAGTACCGAAAGCTCAACGCCAAAGATAGATTTACAGTTTTGCAGGCCGGAGAAATCGACATTCTCAGCCGAAATACTACCTACACGGCAAGCCGCGACAGCACAACGGGACTGGAATTTGCCCCGGTGATCTTTTATGACTCTCAAAGCATCATGGTCAAAAAAGACAGCGGCATCAAAAGTTTAAAAGATTTTGCGGGCAAATCGATCTGCGTGCAGACAGGTACGAGCACCGAACAAAATTTGTCCGACCAAATGCGAAAATTAGGAGTTAAATACACTCCTGTGGTATTTGAAGATGTGAATGCTACCTTTGCGACGTATCAAGAAGGTCGCTGTCAAGGTGTTACTGCCGATCGATCGCAACTCGTGTCGAAGCGCACAACTCTGCCGACTCCCGAGAATAATGTTGTTTTGCCGATCGTAATGTCAAAAGAACCGCTAGCCCCAGCGGTGAAAAGCGGCGATCCTAAATGGTCGGATGCGGTGAGATGGATCGTTTTTGCGGCGATTGAAGCTGAAGATTTGGGAATTAATTCTGGCAATGTAGACCAAACTGTCGCCAGCACTACAGACCCGAACGTCAAACGTTTGCTAGGAAAAGAAGGAGATTTAGGTAAAGGTTTGGGACTGCCGAACGATTACGCTCTTCGCATTGTTAAGAAAGTGGGAAATTACGGGGAAATGTACGATCGCAACCTCGGCCCGAAAAGTACACTTAAGTTAGACCGAGGTCAAAACAAACTCTGGAAAGATGGCGGTTTGCTGTACTCGCCGCCGTTCCGTTAATTTTTTTTAGTCAGTAGTCATTAGTCAGTAGTCATTAGTCATTAGTTATTGGACTGTTAGCTGTTGACTATTGACTGGTAACTACCAACTACCAACTACCAACTGCCAACTGACTAATAACCAATGATTGAACGACTGCTGATTAAACTGCTGATTAAACTGCTGCGGGACGCTCGCTATTGGAAAATAGTCGTACAGGCGATCGCCGTAATTTTAGTAATAATAGTCATCGCCATTCTCTGGGACAACCTCAGCGCCAATTACGCGCAACTGGGGATTGCATTTGGATTTGACTTTCTCAATTCCCAAGCATCCTTCGACATCGGCGAAAGCGTGATTCCCTACAGTCCAGAAAACAGTTACAGACAAGCTTATTTTGTCGGTTTAATCAACTCGCTGCGGGTAATGGGACTCGGGCTGATTTTCGCAACAATTGCGGGTTTGACTGTAGGAATTGCGCGCCTTTCCGACAATTGGCTGCTGCGAAATTTGGCTGCATTGTATGTAGAAATTCTGCGAAATACGCCGTTATTGCTGCAATTATTTTTCTGGTATTTTGCAGTGTTCATTTCCATGCCCAAACTGGAAGACAACCCACAGTTACGCGGCCCAATTTACTTGACAAATCGCGGTATTGCTGTACCTTGGCCGGCGCCTTTGCCAGGTTTTGAGATTTGGTTGATTTTGCTAACTGTGGGAGTTTTGGCGGCGGCGGGACTGTGGATGTGGCGGGCGCGGGTGATGCTGGAAGAAGCGAAGCCGGGAAGACAGTTGTTTTGGGCGACAGGTGCGATCGGGCTGAGTGCAATCTTGGCTTTCATTATCACCAAAAATCTGCCTTTTCGCCTCGATTTTCCCCGCCTGACACCAGCATTGCAACTCGAAGGAGGATTAAAACTAACTCCAGAATTTGCCGCCCTGGTAACAGGACTCAGCTTGTATACTGGCAGTTACATTGCAGAAATTGTCCGCGCCGGAATTCAGTCAGTATCGCGAGGCCAGTGGGAAGCGGGAAAATCTTTGGGACTGAAGTCTGGAACAATGATGCGGCTGGTAATTTTGCCGCAAGCTTTGCGGGTGATTGTGCCGCCTTTAACCAGTCAGTATCTGAATTTAGCTAAGAATTCGAGTTTAGCGGTGGCGGTGGCTTATCCCGACGTTTACTTTGTGGTGGGCTCTCCGACGTTGAATCAGACCGGTCGTGCGATCGAGGCAATGTTAATTATCATGGTAACATACCTAACAATTAGTTTAATAGTTTCTCTGTTTATGAATTGGTACAATCACACCGTACAACTCAAGGAAAGGTAAACAACAGTTGACAGTTGACAGTTGACTGTTGACAGTGGATAGTTGACAGTTGACAGTTGACTGTTGACTGTTGACTGTTGACTGTTGACTGTTGACTGTTGTCATCTTGCCCGCTCGCGAACGTTATTACTCATCAGTCAAAAGGAGTTTTTTGTGGAATTGACAAACAAGGAAAATTCTTGAATTCAAAACTTTTATTTAATTATTTAATTATGAAGAATGCTCAATGACTAATGCCTTGCGCCTTGTGAAGTAATTGGCCCAAGACTGAAGACTAATGACTAATGACTTATGACTAATGACTAATAACTAAACCTGAATTCTAAAATCTAAAATCTAAAATCTAAAATATGGAAACTCACCCCGTACTGCCGCCCCCAGCCACCGAATCGCCCACCCCTTGGAATTGGGCGCGCAAAAACCTATTCAGTACCTGGTACAACAGCATTCTGACAGTAATTTGCCTGATTGTCGCCTTCCAAACTGTTAAAGGAATTATCGTTTGGGCCACAACAAAAGCTAAATGGCGCGTGTTAGAAGCCAACTTGCCGCTATTTTTCGCGGGCAGATTTCCCAGCGAATCCTACTGGCGGCTGTGGATAGTAGCCGGAATAATTGCTTTGTTGGGCGGTTTAACGTGGGGAAACGTTCAGCGGGAAGAACGTCTTTGGAATCCGCCTACACTGATTTTACTCGGTGCTGCGGTTGTTGGTGCAGTCATTTCGCCGATCGACCTTACCTCTCGCTTCTACCTCTTAGGAATTATTATCGCAGCCACCG
The DNA here is from genome assembly GCF_036705795.1 of Microcoleus sp. ARI1-B5. Classification (NCBI taxonomy): domain Bacteria; kingdom Bacillati; phylum Cyanobacteriota; class Cyanophyceae; order Oscillatoriales; family Microcoleaceae; genus Microcoleus; species Microcoleus sp. ARI1-B5. Next base: position 517,445 of record NZ_JAUBVK010000001.1, on the reverse strand, counting down.
CCAGCTATGCCGCCGCCAGACAAATAAACCCAAAAATCATGGGCTGGATACCCGGATTTTGGGCTCTTTCCTTCCCGCTGATTCTGTGGCTAATTAAAGGCGGGTTAGGTTTGACAGAAGTCTCGACAAATGACTGGGGCGGTTTAGTGCTGACGCTATTTTTAGCAATTATTAGCATTGTGCTTTCGTTTCCTCTGGGAGTATTGCTCGCCCTCGGCCGACAAAGTTCTTTACCAGTCGTCAAATTGCTTTCAACATTGTACATTGAAATTGTTCGCGGTTTGCCATTAATTGGCATTTTGTTTTTAGGTCAAGTGATGCTGCAATTATTCTTGCCGCCCGAATATCCCAAATTAGATAGAGTGATTCGGGCGATCGCCGGATTAACATTATTCAGTGCGGCATACTTGGCCGAAAACGTGCGCGGAGGCTTGCAGGCCGTACCGAGGGGACAAATAGAAGCGGCAAGAGCGATCGGGCTAAACACACCCTTACTCACAATTCTGATTGTACTACCTCAAGCACTGCGAACAGTCATTCCGGCGATCGGCGGTCAATTCATCGGATTATTCATGGATACATCCCTGCTCTCCCTATTCGGAATGTTAGAATTAATCGGAATATCCCGCGCCGTTTTAGCAAATCCATCCTACATCGGCAGATACGCCGAAGTTTACATATTTGTCGGCATCATTTATTGGGTATTTTGCTACTCAATGTCCCTCGCCAGCCGCAAAATAGAGCGAAGTCTAGAAAAAAGTAATTAGTCCGCAGTCTGTAGGGGCGGGTTCACCAACAAAATAGAACTCGCAACCCAAATATATATAAACCCGCCCCCTCCCAACCCAAATATATATAAACCCCCCCTCCGCTGAAGTAGTCAACAGTCATCAGGCAATAATTACCCGTCATTATTTAAAGGACAACACTATGCAAGATACACTAACAGTTCCAGAAACAGTAATCGTCGCAGAAAACGTCCACAAATGGTACGGACAATTTCACGTACTGCGAGGCGTCAGCATGAACGTCAACCGGGGTGAAGTCGTAGTCGTGATGGGCCCTTCCGGCTCGGGAAAATCCACGTTTATTCGCACTTTCAACGCTTTAGAGGCATATCAGCAAGGTAAAATCACGATCGACGGAATCGAACTTTCCCACGATTTGCGCAACATCGAGAAAATTCGCCAAGAAGTAGGAATGGTGTTTCAGCAATTTAACCTATTTCCCCACCTATCAGTCTTGCAAAACGTCATGCTAGCGCCCGTATGGGTGCGCCGCTGGCCCAAGAAAAAAGCCGAAGAAGTGGCGATGCAACTGTTAGAAAGAGTGGGAATTTTGTCCCAAGCCCAAAAATATCCCGGACAGTTATCTGGGGGACAGCAGCAGCGAGTTGCTATAGCACGTTCTCTAGCAATGCAGCCTAAAATCATGCTATTTGACGAACCGACATCAGCATTAGACCCGGAGATGGTGCGGGAAGTTTTAGATGTCATGCGAAATTTAGCTAAAACAGGAATTACAATGGTAGTGGTGACTCACGAAGTCGGGTTTGCGCGCGAAGTTGCCGATCGCATTGTGTTGATGGACGGCGGCGTTTTAGTTGAAGAAGCCGGGCCGGAAGAGTTTTTTCAGAACCCGAAGGAAGAACGCACGCGCAAGTTTCTATCTCAGATATTGTAAACTGAACTTACGTCATTATAGGTTTGTAGTGAGGACTTTAGTCCGCATCCAATCAGACATTATAGGTTTGTAGTGAGGACTTTAGTCCGCATCCAATCAGAGGACTAAACTCATCACTAAAAACAGTAATATGTTCGTAATGAGGACTTCAGTCCGCATCAAATCAGAGGACTAAACTCATCACTAACAACAGTAATATGTTCGTAATGAGGACTTTAGTCCGCATAATATCAGAGGACTAAAGTCCGAACGATCGAACCGTTATCTGCTTGTTATTTGTGAGTCATTCCCTTGACTTGGATAACAGCGTTACAATGGTAGATATAAGTCATAAAATCTCAAATTTATATGCCGTCCACAAAAACGCTGCCGCTGGTTAAAGATGCAGAACGCCTAGAAAGCCGCCTCAAAGAAATTCCGGCAGTTCCTGGTGTATACTTAATGCGAGACGAGAGCGATCGCATCCTTTACATCGGCAAATCAAAAAGACTGCGAAACCGCGTCCGTTCCTACTTCCGCGAAAGCCAAAACCTCAGTCCCCGCATCGCGATGATGGTGCAGCAAGTGCGCGAAATCGAATTCATCGCCACCGACACAGAAGCGGAAGCTTTGGCCTTAGAAGCAAACCTCGTAAAGCAGCACCAACCTTACTTTAATGTCCTCCTCAAGGATGATAAAAAATATCCTTATTTGTGCATAACTTGGTCGGAAGAATACCCGCGCATTTTCATCACCCGCAAACGCCGGGCAGGTAATGCAAAAGACCGCTACTACGGCCCCTACGTGGATACAGGGGCGCTGCGGAGTACGCTGCATTTAATTAAGCGGATTTTCCCCCTGCGGCAGCGCCCTCAACCGCTGTTTAAAGACCGTCCCTGCTTGAACTACGACATCGGCCGCTGCCTCGGCGTTTGTCAGGGGTTAACTTCGCCGGAGGAATACCGAAAAATGATGCAAAAAGTAGCGATGATTTTTCAGGGAAGGACTCAGGAATTGATCGACTTGCTGGAGCCGCAAATGGAACAAGCGGCCGAAGATTTGAACTTTGAAACTGCGGCGCGGATTCGCGATCAAATTAAGGGTTTGCAGTCTTTGAGCGCGGGTCAAAAAGTCTCTTTGCCCGACGATACGGTTTCTAGGGATGCGATCGCACTTGCGGCCGATAGTCAGCACGCTTGCGTTCAATTGTTCCAAATTCGTGCCGGTCAATTAGTCGGCAGATTGGGATTCATGGCGGAGATACCCCCCCAACCCTCCCTTACCAAGGGGGGGCAAGAATTATCTCAATCTTTGCAAAATGGGGAGCAAGAATTATCTAAATCTTTGCAAAATGGGGAGCAAGAATTATCTCAACTTTCTCTTTCCTCCCCCCCTTGGCAAGGGGAGGAACGAGGGGGGGTAGAGGCCGGAGCGATTTTGCAGCGGGTTTTGGAGGAACACTATCAAAATGTCGAATCCGTAGAAATTCCCAGCGAAATTTTAGTGCAGTACGAATTGCCCGAAGGGGAAATATTAGCAGATTGGTTGAGCAACCGCAAGGGGCGAAAAGTTACAATTTTGACGCCGCAGCGGCAAACTAAGGCTGAGTTGATTGAGATGGTGGAACGCAACGCTGAGTATGAATTGGCGAGAATGCAAAGATTGAGCGATCGCAATTCTCAAGCAATGGAAGATTTAGCCGAAATTCTAGATTTGCCAGAAGTTCCGCACCGCATAGAAGGTTACGATATTTCTCACATTCAAGGTTCGGACGCGGTAGCTTCCCGCGTCGTATTTATCGACGGTTTGCCGGCGAATCAACACTACCGCCACTACAAAATCAAGAATCCTGAAATTAAATCGGGTCATTCTGATGATTTTGCTAGTTTAGCAGAAGTTATTGGTCGCAGATTCCGAGACAAGAAGGAAGAAGCAAGTTCGGAAACGGATTTTGTAGCGGATTTAACGGATAAAAGAAAGGAAGATGAATTGAGTAATTTAGGAGAACCGGAAGAAATCAGTAGTTTTTCTTCTGTTTCTCATACTATTTCTGACAAACCGGACTTGATTATGATAGATGGCGGCAAAGGTCAACTGTCAGCAGTTGTGGCTGTTTTGCGGGAGATGAATTTGCTAGATGAGTTGCGCGTTGTCAGTTTGGCGAAGCAGCGAGAGGAGATATTTTTGCCGGGGGAATCTTTGCCGCTGCCAACTAATTCTGAGCAACCGGGCGTACAATTATTGCGGCGGGTGCGGGATGAGGCGCACAGGTTTGCTGTGAGTTTTCACCGGGATCGAAGAAGCGAGAGAATGAAGCGATCGCGCTTAGATGAAATTCCCGGATTGGGACACCACCGACAAAAACAATTGTTAGCACATTTTCGGTCGATCGACTACCTGCGTTTAGCGACTCCCGAACAGTTGGCTGAAGTTTCTGGGATTGGCCCGCGTCTGGCGCAGCAAATCTACGATTATTTTCATCCGTAAAGCCTTACCCAGCGTCGGAGAGGGGGATTTTTGGGGTCAAATCGGGCGATCGGGCCCCAAGTCCCGATTCCGCCACTTTCAGGGAGATATTGAGAAATTTTGCACAGGCCTATTGCAATTTCCAGAAGCTTGTGGTATGTTTATGTTCTGTGTGCGGGCATAGTTTAGTGGTAAAACTTTAGCCTTCCAAGCTAACTATGCGGGTTCGATTCCCGCTGCCCGCTTTCAGAGATATGAACCTCAAATCAACGAGAAATCAAGGGTTTGAGGCTTTTTATTGGCGAAAATACGGCTGAATCAAAAGTTGGGTTGACTAGAATTGGATACAAATTGGATACAAATTGACTACTGATTGCCCTTGTTGACCCTAAATTGGATACAAATTGGATACAAAGTTGTATCCAATTTTGAGACGCCCTAGATTTGTGATCAGTCCAAGTTATCCACGTCTCCCAGTATTTCCAGCACAGTTTGCATATCTGCCAAGTTAGCCCTCGACTTTTTACGCCGTGCCTTGACTTGGTTGAGTAAGTCGGCCGGCTCTGGGAATTCTGCCACGGTCTGCGCTGAGTTTTTATTTGCCTCGCGATCGCGTCGCACTTCCTTGAGTTCTTGCTCCAGCATCTGAACCTTCAGTACCAAATCGCCATTGCGCTCGTGTAACTGATTGAGTTCTGCATCCCATTCTGCAAGTTGCTTGTTGGCCGCTTTCAATTCCTGCCTGAGCGATTCATCGTTGCCATCACTCAGGCACTCAATTTTCCCAGCCGTTCCTCAATGGCGGCCATACGCTCCATCACGGGGTCAAGACTTGAACTTACAGCCTTGTCTACAATGTCTACAATATCTGTAGACACGACGCTATCATTGCTTCGTGTAGACAAAACAGTAGACGGTGTAGACAGTGCGTTGGTGTCGATGGGTGCAGACACTGTAGACAGCGGTGTAGACGTGACTGAGACTTCCTTAAGTATCCGTTGTGCAGCTTGACTTACCGACTCACCATCTAGCCTCTGAGCTTCTATCCAGTTGAGGAAGTGACCGGATGCTCTGAACGATACGACTTGACTTTGACTCATTGTAGACACCTGTAAACAAGATTTGTCTACAATAACTCATTTTGTCTACAGTGTCAACAAACTGTCTACGGAATTTGTAGACATGAAAATCCCCCAATTAAGGGGGGTAGTAATTCAGTGACGGCCGTGGACGGTAGCTAGATTTTCCGCAGGTTACACAACAGAGCAAAGAGTATCCGTCCACTCTTCATCCCCGCTCGCTCTTCCCAATCCACCATACAGCGGTTACTGCTTACAATCTTCACAATGCAACCGTGCCAGTAGTAAGACTCTTCACTTGGATTACTACCGGCGACCCTATCACCGACCTGAAAAACCTTAAAGGGAAATGGAATGCCTAAAACCTCTGCTACCTTTCGCTGTTCTTCTTCAGATAATTTAAGAATGAGTTCTGCCATTTCTGTCAGAGTTACCCCATCCTCGACTAAACTTGCCATTTCAGAATCATTCATCAAAACTACCTTCATATCAGAATTGAGCTGTCAGCTAATCACTCTTCCTAATCAACGATGTGTTCCAAATCCTCTGGTTTAAGCCATGTGGTAAGCCTCCCGTCAGGTTTTAGACAAGTAATTTCTTTGTACTTATTAATCGAATCCACCACCAACTCTAGACCCGCGTATTGTTCGGCGCACTCTGACCCGACGTAGCGTACTCGAAGACCTTTCTTGGCAGGTACACTCCTAGGGCGGGGCGGTGTATCTGACTGTTCCGGCTGAGCTTGAAGTTGATTGAGTATTTTTACCATATTCTCACGCTCGCTTTGTGGCTGTTTTGAGAACCATTGCAAAAATTCTGTAAAAAGTGAAGATTCATCGCAAGGATAGCAAGGTTGGCTCTGGGTAAGCTTTTCATCGCAAGTGTCATCGCAAGGATAGCAAGGTTGGCTCTGGGTAAGCTTTTCATCGCAAGTGTCATCGCAAGGATAGCAAGGTTGGCTCTGGGTAAGCTTTTCATCGCAAGTGTCATCGCAAGTCCCTTGACTTGACACTTGCGATGAAACCCGCTCTACGCAAGAACCTTGCGATACTTGCGATGAATTTACACTTTGCTCAGGATTTGCAAACTTCAAGCCAGAAATGAATTTGTTACCGTAACGCTCTTGAGTATCAACCCGTCGCTCAATCTTGGGAAATAACTCCTTCAAGCGCACATACAAGTCTTGAGACTTCTTGACCGGCTTGTCATAAGTAGATTCGCCCTCCCACGATTTCTTAGATGCTTTGCCAGAGTCATCGACGGTCAGCCACCCGTTTTCTAAATACCAGCCCTCCAAAATTTTATAGAGGTCGCCAATGTAGACCTTACCTGACGGGTCGTATTCAAGCCCAACCTCGCGGGCAAACTGCCACAAGTGCCGACTTTCCTCCTGAGCTTCCCGCATCGCCTCACGGGTTGCCTTGTAGTCAATACCCTCAGCCAACAGCAGCGGCATCCGTTCCAACATCTTGTTGAGCATCGCCGGCGCAATCCGCTCCAGAATAAAGTCTGGGTCATCCTTAAAACGCGGGTCAGCTTCTAACTCTCCCTGAGACGCCACAGCGCCGCGCTTGTAAGTTTTCTTAAAGCTCAGAATGCCGTAACGGTCATCAATAGCAGCCGTCCCCCCGGTGATAGACGGTAGTTTGTTGCAGTTGGCTAAAAAGATGGCCGTTGGCTTGTACTCGTAGCTGTCTTTACCCTTGCGCTCAATTTCTATCGGGTCGCCAGTAATAAACTGCTTGAGGCTTTGTATTGTGTCGAGACTGACGTTTGGCGCGTTCTCAGAAGCCCAGTTGCAGACTGCGCCCTCAATAGTTGCCAGCGCAAATTTCCGCCCGCCGTCGTAGGACTTGAAATCTGATAGCGACTTCCCGGTCATCCCCTGGCCAAAGACAACGCTCAACACAGCTCGCAGCGTATCCTTGCCGTTAGACCCTTCGCCGTAACACAACAAACCTTTGACTCCCTTGCCAGTCAGCTTTGACCGCACCAGTTTCAAATTCAACGGAGCAGCAGCAGTCCGCAGGAATATCTCGCGCTGTGCCGGCTCAAGACACTCCAACAGGCGATCGCAATCAGCGCTATCAACATCAGGGTCATACTTACTCCCAACGTAGGTATAGACCTGGTTAGGGTCATGTGACACAAGCGAGTGAGAGCCATCTGGATTAATCCTCACTACCCCGTTAGAACAGTTCAAACCGTCAGGATTGATGGTGTTTGGGTCGACCGCATTCCGATTCACAACCCAATTGAAAACCTCAGCGACGTTACTAGACTTGGCTCGGTTGTTGACCCAAACACCCTTTACCTTTTCCGCGTAGGTATTGAGCCAGTCACCGATACGACGCTTTTCCTCGGGTTCTGATTGCAGTTCGTAGTGACTGCCGACATAGCGATAAAGCTGACCTCCAATAGATTTCCAATGACCGTCTGAGTAAAGTGCAGCCTCTGCCTTCTGTACGAAGTTTTGCAGTGCAGTTGGCGCGGTGTCTGGTATGTAGTCGTTTTCACTACTGTCATACTTCTGGCATACTACATCTTCTCGCGTGCGCGGGTGAGGAGTTAAAGAAATATTAGGAGTTGAAGTGTCATTTTTGCGATCGCCTTTCTTAAGCTGTTTTTCCCACTTGGCTAGAGTTGGCGCGCTCGCAGAGGCCTCCTTAAATGCCTCACCGCCATTAGCCTTGATGAAATCATCCATCCCTTTGAATTGGGTATCCCAAACAGTGATGCGTACCTCACACCCGCGCTCAGCCAACAAGCTGCCAAACTTCAAAATGGCTGCACGGCAAGATGGGTTGGCCGCATAGTCGGAGTCAAAGTCTATGTAGTGGACGGTTCCGGGTTCAGCCCACTCTTTCACGAAGGGTGCTAGCTCCCCATCCTTACCCCAGTTCCATACCCCTGTTAAAGCAATGACGGCTAGACAGAGGCTCAATCCAGCCCCGGCTTTTTTAACTCCCTCTGTCCAGTGGCGCGGGATAGACTTGTCGGCATGAACTTTTGACCAATAATCTTTATCTGGCATCGCCAGGAAGATTGCGTCAGGCTCCATACCACTACCTGTGAGGTATTTGCGCGGCTTAGAGCCTTCGGGCTGGTGCGGTCTGTCTGGTTTGCATTGACCGTAGCGATTCCCCATCCGCGTACCTGTCCGCCAGTTAACGCCACGACAAGCCCATCCCCCGGTTTTGATAGGTTCCTTGGGTCGGATACGCTCGTTGAGTTCTTTGACGGTCAGCGATTCGATGTTGAGAGAGGCGATCGCTTCTGATACGGCTGAGCCTTCAACCCATTCAGTCAGGTGCTTGCGGATGCAAGGATTAAATTTTGGAAATGCAGAATTTTCCCCAGTGGGGTATGATGTATTCACGAGTTTACGGCTCACCGCCTGGTGAGTGTGAATCCAAAAGCCGTTGCGGTCAGGTCTCAATTGAAAGCAGCGGTTTTTGGCGTTTATAGTTTTTGGAAAATTCAAGAAGGCATAGGAGAGACCGCCCCGCGCGCTTAGATTGCGGGTGCGATTAGGCTGTCGTTGCGAGCACAGCCACCTACTTCAACATCGGGAAGCGGCACAAAACCCTTGGACGAGCCTCTGTAGAGTTCGCAACACAGCATCTCTACATTTGGTGCTAGCGCTGCAAGTTTGGCAAAAATTTCTTCGAGTGTTCCGGTTCTCGCTCGATGAACAATATCGGCAAAAGTGTATGCAAGACTTAGCTTCACGCCGAAAGAAGCAAAAACAAGTTTTCTGAGCGCCCAAGAAATTACTTTCCAAAACTCTGGATTTTTGAATGAGCATTTCCGTTGGTTTGCCCACACTTCTGCCAAGGACTCGCCCTTAACGCGACAAGCCCAATACTGCCTGATTTGTTCTTTACTTTCGTTAAAGTCCATCGTTTGATTTTAGCGGCAAACCGCCATCTGATGTGTCTAAAAACAGGGTGCTAGAGGTGTTACCTGCGATCACGGAACATTTAAATGTTCCTTGACAACTGACAACACCTGAAACACCCATCCAGAGAGGCTTCCAAAGGTACGCTGCGATCTCGGGAAACTTAAGGATCGTTGTGACACTTGTAACCTCAAAACAGCCTCTAAAAATGACCGCTAAAAATCGAGTGTTAACCCTCACCGACTAAGCGTTTATACTCAGCCTCAGCAGCCTTGTATTTGGGACTGCCACCCTTCGACACGCCCCACAACTCAAGAATGATTTTGGCTTTGCCATAGCCACGGGCCTTGAGTTGCATGATGCGTTCTGCGAGTTCCAGTTCTGCCTCGGTTAACTGGGATTGTTCCGAACGTTCTGTAGGTTCTGAATCACTACAAGTCAGTGCTAGCGCTCTTTCTAGGCGTTCGACTTCCTCAGAACGTTCGGAACCGTTCAGGATTTGTTCCGCTTCCTGCTGTCGCTGCTGCTGACTGACATAAACCGAGGTTGAAATTTCATCCATAACATCAGCGGTGATTGCCCGCTCCTTAATCACCTCAATTTCACCTTGCTCAGACAGTTTGCGAGCGATACTACCAGCCTTCATAGCACAGGCAATTCCCGCACACAAACTCACGCCTTGGACTGCTTTGTGCCAGCTTACTTTTTTATCCAGCGCGCTCAAAGGAGCCAGCCACAGCGCCACGGCTGACGCGCTCAAAACAAACATTTTTAGGTGCATACAAACACCCCCAAACCAATCAGCAACACAGCCAAACTGCTAACCAAAAGTGCCTGCAACTGGGTGACTGAAATCTTTAGCAGTTGGCTCAGGGAGTAATCCAGCAACCAACACATGACCCAAGCGACTGCGATTGCTGCTAGTAAAAAAGCGATCGCTCTAAATGCCATCGGATGCAAACTCGCTACCCATCCCAGAAAGGAGGAAGCGATGCACCCGGCAACAAAGTAATTTGCCAAGGACATCGCTCTCATTAGTCTTTCTCCTCTTCCAAGGAAACAAAGAAGTCGGAGGAAGCAGTGCAGCGCGGGCAATTTTCGCCAAGCCTGCGAGGTCGCCTCTCTGCGGTGATTTCGTTTCGAGTGGCATCGACTTCAATTACCCGCCACACATTTATATGGTCATAGCGAGGTCGCACAAAGCCCCATAGTTGATGAGTCATCAGTTCGCCCCCGTCAGCTTAGCTGTGATGGCATCAATGCGAATGCGGGCGTCACTATCAGCTTTGTCGATACCCAACCCAAGGCGGGCGTAACCCGGGCGCAACCCGTGCAGCTTTTTCGCCAAACTGGCATTGCCACCGACTTTTTTGAGTTCGTTCTCAGCAACCGCCCCCTCGTATTTCCGGTGGAGCTTATGCACTGTTGCATCGGCTTCTTCGATTTGAGTTAAAGCTTTGTAGCCCCGCTTGGTATGCCGAGCGCCCTCAACTTTTTCTTTTGCAAGTTCTTTAGCTGCGTCTGCTTCTTCCCTTGAAAAGTAGCGCGGGCTAGGTACAACGGGTACAGAACGGATGCTGGAAAACTTGCCTGGATTGAGCGGGGTGATGACACCAGGGGCGGTTGGTTGTAAGACTTTGGATTTGTCGATCGCATGGCCGCCTTCATTGGTAGCAGCTAAGTTCCCAGCAGCAGTTTTGTCGCCGCCAAAAAGTCGCAGTTGTAAGCTCATTATTTTTGTCCTATTTGAATGGTGATGCGGATAGGGGATGGTAGGAATTTAAGGGGATTGTATTGCCACACGGAAGTCAGCAACACAAACAGTCCGACTGATGCAAAGGTCAATGCGATGAGTTGAGAAAAATCAACCCACTCTAGGAAGTTAATAGGTTTATGACTGTCAACAGCGCTGTTGACGCAAATGTCTACAGGTTCAATACTCGAACAGTTATTGATTGTGGCAAGGTAGGAGTCACCGTTAATACCGTGCGCTCTTAACAGTTTTTGCCAGGTGTCGGTCTTACTGAGTTTGCCGAAAAGGCGGGCGTCAGAGTTGGTGAAGCCGAGGTCAAATGCGACTGTTTTGAGTTGGTCTATGCGACGGAAACTGATAGCGGGTTTAGTCATTTGACCTCCTCAAATCGCCACCAATTACCAGGTGTCCGTCAAAACAGGGGTACGGGAAATCCGGGTCTTGTCCCTTGTACCAGTCAATAAGATAAGCCCAGGTCTCCTGACGGGGATGCCAGCAGATACCCACGACTTCACCAAATTCGACGCGATCTTTGTCGAACTCGTCAACCCAGTGGTCAGAAACTTTCTCCCCAATAAGAAACTCAGGTTTGGGAAGGTTGGCGAGAATTGCTGGCGATCGCACGTAGCGAGCTAAGCTTGTCCAGCGAATAGAACTCTTAGCGCGAGATTGCGTTAAGAGTTGCGATCGTCCGTCAAGACAATCGTCTGAAAATGTCATAATTATTCGGCTCCAAGCGTTGGCTATAAACGGTTGGGGAAGTCGTGACTTGGTTAGCATTGCAAGTGCTAGTCAGTCGCGCATCAATCTTCCTTAGTTACTCACGATTACAGGTTTGCACTCACTTGTCAATGGGTGCGACTGTAAAGTTTTGTTTCGCAAAAGTTGTCCACAGAATCAACATATTAACAGTATCAAAGCGGGCGTAAATGCTCCAAAATCTTGCCGTCTAAATACACAGCATTAATCACTTTCTCCGACGTATCGCACCACTTAGCAACCACCGCACTCGGCACACCTTTGCCTACCTGTTCGCTGATGAAAGTATCCCGACAAGAGTAAGGCGTAGTCGTCTTACAATCCTGTTGATGTTGGCGGGTGCTTTCAGTAATCGGGTCAACCAACTTATGCCACACCTGCTTAGTGAAATTGTTATAGTTAATCGCCCCACCCTTAATAGGTGACGGAAAAACCAATCTGTCTTTATCAGTCAGATTTTGTGGCTTAATACTTTTCAACAACTGAACCAGTTCTTCATTGCAGGGAAATTTACGTCGCTTGTTGTTTTTACTGCCGTCAACCCTTGTCTCCTTACCGCTTGGGTGCTGTATACTCCCGTTGAACACAATGTGAGAAAAGTCAGGAGCAATATCACCCCACCTCAGCCCCACAGCTTCCGAGGGACGGCATCCAGTCAGCAGCCAGAACTGCACCATAGGGTAGTAAAAACAAAACTTTTGCCCGGTTTCTCCCCTCCCGTTCCACGTCCCTCTGTGATTCCTAAAAGCTTCCAATACCAGCTCTTTTTCTTGAGCAGTAAAAGCATTTGGTTCGGGGTCGCTTTCCCAGTTGTGCTTGGGCAATTCGGTAGCCATTCCTTCAAACGGCGACGCAGTTAAACCTTTCACAATTTTGAACTTAATACCCCACTTCACGGCTGCATTTAGGTGAGTCAAAATTCGTTTTGTCATGCTGTTAGTGGTATCCTCCAGCAACCAAGCACGTACCTGCAAAGCACTGTCCTCTGACAGAGGCTGGTAAGGACAGCGGTCAATATAACTCTGAATGCCCGTCACCATGTAGTTAAACGTTGTTGTCTTGAGTGTTGGCTTTTTGAACTCCAAGTATTTACAGAACAACTGAGTCAGCGTCAGTTCTGGCTTAGGCTTGATAGTTTCAATAACGGTCAAGTGAGCCTGGGGCTTGTACTTTTTGAGTGTGGGGTCAAACCGCTCAAACTTGATATCTGACTCAATCAACTGCGCTTTAGCTTCTGCCAGTTCCCAGTTTTCAGGGGTATCCGCTAAGTTTAAGTACATATACTTACGGTTGCCGTCGTAAAGTTGTCTGGGTAATTGCAGTCGCAGCCTACCGTTATAAGTTTGAACAACCACCGATCCTTTCTTTGCTCTGCTAGGGGGATTAGTCATCTTGTCCACCAATTTCGATGACGATATGATAGCGAGTTTGGATACAAATTGGATACAAATTGGATACAAATTTTTTTAGTCGAGTTTTCAACCCAAGTTAGAACCCTTGACCTGTATAACAATATAGTTAATTCCCCGGTTGCCTTCCAAGCTAACTATGCGGGTTCGATTCCCGCTGCCCGCTTACTCAGATAAAGACCTCAAATAAACGAGAAATCAAGGGTTTGAGGCTTTTTTTTGCCCAGAATACGGGCGCTAGGGGGGTTAGGTTGACTAGAAATTGACTACGAAATGACTACGAAATGACCAAATTGAGTATCCAGTGAGTATCAAATGACTACCGATCGCCCTTTTTGGAGACAATTTGGAGACAAATGAATACAAATTGAATACAAAGCATACCTGTACTGAGTTTTAGCCGTTGAGCTTTGCAAGGAACTCTAAAAATCACTTCTTCTACATCTGGGCTGGTGGCGAGCTGGGTGCAAGAATAATTGGTTAACATAGAGTGCCCTGATTTGGCAAGATTGTCGATCGAACTCAGCTTGAGTTATGACTGATTCGGAGTCGCATCAGTCACAAGGAGAACCCGTGAAATATTTTTCAGTAGTAATGTATTTGCTGCGGGAACGGCAACAATTTCTCGAAGAAATTCGCGAAGGCGTCAAGCTCAAATCGAAAATTTTTGGTTTGTTAATTTCCAGTACCATATTTTTTGGGATTTACGGAGCAATATTAGGTGCATCAAGTACGTGGATGCAATGTCTGGTTTCAGCAATCAAGTTGCCAGCACTTTACTTGCTGACGCTGATTATCTGCTTTCCCACACTATACTTTTTTAATGTCATGTTTGGTTCAAAACGAACTTTTGAACAGTATTTGACATTGTTGATGACAGCGATGGCGATGATTAGCGTTTTGCTGTTTGGATTTGCACCTGTCAGCCTGTTTTTTCTGATCAGCAGTACCAATTACAATTTTTATCTGCTGCTGAATGTTGCTATCATGGCAATCACAGGATTTTTGGGGGTAAATTTCATTTATCAAGGAATGCACTTTATGTCCGAACAAGATGCCGAAGGCAAAGACATCAGGCTAAATATTTTGCGGTTCTGGTTGGGACTTTATGCGTTTGTGGGCAGTCAGTTGGGATGGACGCTGAGACCGTTTTTTGGTGCGCCCGGAAAAGCTTTTCAACTGTTCCGAGGCCGAGACAGCAATTTTTATCTGAGTCTGTGGGATTCAATTAGGTCTCTGGGAGGATTTTAATTAATGCCAATTTAAGGAGATTAGCCATAGTGATACAAGCGGATTTGGATGAGTTGAGAATTCCTGAAAAGGAGTTGGAAGATTTCAGCGGAATAGCTTTGAGCGACGGTTTTGCAGGGAATTTTTATCGCCCTGCTACACTCCGGGACGGCAAAAAGCTGTTTGCTCTTTTGTTGCATGAGTTGCTGATATTTTGCGTGACGCTTGTTGTGTCGCTGCCTGTTGCTTTGCTGGTCAATAAACATCAAGTTAGTTCAGTTAGCGATGCTGAGATATTTGTCCGGGTTTTACAAATAACTTTGGGTTTGTCCCTGGCGATTACTGTTGCTTGGAATGTCTATCAATGGGTGAAGGCAAAGCCTCTGGGAACGCTGGCGGGTCTGCTGGATGAAGTTGATAAATATCATGAGGTGATTCAGGCTTTAGATATTATCGATCGCCTAACGGCTGCTGGCAACTTACAAGCCAATTTAATTAATCGACAAGATGCAATTGAGGCCTTAAAAATTACTAGGGAAAGTTTAGTCTGTGCTTTGAAAACAGAAAGGATTCTCAGGGAAAATCAGAAATTTATTGGTCGCCGTTACGAGTTATTTACTAATATTGAGAGTAATTTGGCGGCTCTGATGGCGCTGGATGTGAGCGATCGGGCGACTGAATACGGGCGGTTGCTAAATGAGGCTCTGGAGATTGGGATGAGCGTGCACAAAGAGGTGAGAAAGTTGCAAAATGGCAAATGAATTTAAATTACAGGTTCGTAATAAGGACTTTAGTCCTTCAGGTTCGTAGTGAGGACTTTAGTCCTTCCATCAGAGTCTTAAATGACAAGTTAGCAGTCAGGTTTGTAGTGAGGACTTTAGTCCTTCCATCAGAGTTTTAAATGACAGGTTCGCAGTCAGAACTTTAGCCCTTAAATCTGAGTTATGAAGGACTAAAGTCCTTACTACGAACCTTTTTTAGGAAAAATTTTAATCATCAAAGATATCCAATTGTTGTCCCTCCGACTCTATTTTGCCCTCTTTCTTAACACCCTTTCGCAGCCCGATCGCAATTTTGCTATGTTTCTCAATCTGCTTCATCACCTGTCTCGCCCTGTCAATCACCGACGGCGGCAAACCCGCTAATCGGCCCGCTTCAATTCCGTAAGACTTATCAGCACCGCCGGGGTGAACTTCGTGCAAAAATACGATTTGATCTGGTAATTCCTTCACCGTCACCTGATAATTAGCCACATTATCCAAAATAGAAGCTAACTCGTTCAATTCGTGATAGTGAGTCGCAAAAATCGTCCGCGCCCGAATCTCGCTTGCTAAATATTCTGCCACAGACCAAGCAATCGAAAGCCCGTCAAACGTCGCCGTTCCCCTGCCAATTTCATCTAACAACACCAATGATTTCGGCGTCGCGTGATTGAGAATATTTGCAGTTTCGTTCATTTCCACCATAAATGTAGACTGGCCTGTTGCTAAATCGTCCACGGCGCCGACGCGGGTAAAAATGCGATCGCAAATTCCCAAAGTCGCAGCCTTCGCCGGCACAAAACTGCCCATCTGAGCCATTAACTGAATCAAACCCACCTGTCGCAAATAACAACTCTTCCCGCTAGCATTCGGCCCAGTTAAAATAATTAAATCAGGGCGACTTAGCGCTGCTTCCCGACCCAAAAAAGCCGAATTAGGGACAAAAAATCCCGGCGGTAAAGACTTTTCTACCACCGGATGACAACCCTCAATAATTTTAATTTCCCGACTTTCTGTCATCATCGGGCGACAGTAATCTTGATAAACCGCTATTTCCGCCAAACCGCACAAAACATCCGCCGCCGCCACCGCGCGGGAAACGTTGCGAATAATTTCCGCGTGCTCTCCTACCTCCGATCGCACTTTCGCAAAAATATCGTATTCCAACTGATTTAAATCTTCCCGCGCCGTCAGAATTCGCACTTCTCTTTCTTTTAATTCTTCAGTGCTGTAGCGTTCTTCATTGGTGAGAGTTTGCTTGCGGGTGTAGTCGTTCGGTACTTGGTCAACTTTCGATTTGGTAATGCTGATGTAATAGCCGAAAGCTTTATTGTAGCCTACTTTTAAATTAGAAATTCCCGTGCGTTTCCGTTCGTTGGTCTCTAAATTGGCAATCCAATCTTGGTCTCCTGATGCAGTTTGGCGCATCTCATCAAGCATGGCATTAATGCCCGATCGAATCAAGCCTCCTTCTTTTAAATGAATCGGCGGTTCGTCAACTAAATGAGCGTGAATTTTAGTTGCTAATTCTTCTAGAAGTGGCGGGACATTTTGCAGCGCTTTTAAATAGGGCGATATCCCTTGAGTTGCGATCGCGGCTAATTCCGGCAGTTTCGAGAGAGAATCAGCTAAAGCGACCAAATCTCGGGCGCTAGCGCTTCCAGAACCGGCGCGCCCTGTCAGTCTTTCGATGTCGTAAATTTGGCGCAGCAACTGCTGCAAATCTTGGCGCAGCGGATTGTTTTCTACTAATTCTTGAATCGTGTCGTGGCGGGCGCAAATGCCTTTAATGTTGAGCAAAGGTTGCAGCGCCCAGCGGCGCAAAGCGCGGCCTCCCATAGCGGTGCTGGTTTTGTCTATAGCCCACAGCAGCGAACCGTGAAAAACTCCATCTCTCACCGTTTGAGTAATTTCGAGATTGCGGCGGGTTTGATAGTCGAGTATCAGAAAATCGGTGAGAGTGTAAGTGTGCAATCTTTGCAAAGCAACTGCTTTTTCTTTTTGAGTTTCTTCGAGATATTGCAGCAAACCGCCGGCGGCGCGCACTGCGAGGGAAAGGTGCCCGCATCCCATGCCTTCGAGCGATCGCACTTTGAACTTTTGCAGGATTCTCTGTTTTGCTTCGGACAAAGTAAACGGGATTTGCGATCGCAAAGAATAGCAAAACGAATTCGGCAAACAATCGGGTAAATGCTCGGATTCCTCTCCCGGCCTCAACATCGTCACCAAATCCGGCGCATTAGTCGGAACCAGCACTTCCGAAGGTTGCAAGCGCAGCAATTCTAGGGTTAATTGTTCTAAACTGTCGGCTTGAGTAGTGACGAATTCTCCCGTAGAAATATCAGTATAAGCCAATCCCCAATGTTCCCCAGCGATGACGACTGCTGCTAAAAAATTATTTTGTCTGGGTTTGAGCATTCCGTCATCCGTCAAGGTTCCAGGAGTGAGAATGCGGGTAATTTCGCGCTTGACTTGGCGGCCTTCGCGGGTGGCGATCGAGGCATCTTCAACTTGGTCGCAAACTACCACAGCATAGCCTTTTTCTACTAACATTGCAGTGTAGCGATCGAGGGCGTGGTGCGGCACTCCTGTCATCGGCACTCGGCCGATTTCTTTGCCGCTTTCTTTGCTAGTACAAACAAGTTCTAATTCCCGCGAAATAGTCACTGCGTCTAGAAAAAAACACTCAAAGAAATCTCCGACTCGAAATAATAAAAGTGCGTGGGGATACTGTTCTTTCACTTCCACATACCGCTGCATCATCGGCGTCAGCTTGGTGAATTCTAGTAGGCGGTGGTCGGCATTGGGGATGTTGGCTTGATTGGGGTCTGTTGGGGTAGATGCAGTGTAAGGCATAAAAGGCGATCGATAAACTTTAATCTTTAACAACTTTAGCGCAAGCTCGGCTTTTAGCTATAACTAATGATACAATTTTTGACGATTAATCCTCCTCCAGCAGGGTGCGTGATTCTCCTGATGCGGAGTTATGTAGGGTGCGTGACTCTCAAGAAAATGCTGACCCAGTTTTGAGAGATACGAAAGTCGCGCGCAATAATAAAGTTATGTAGCGTGCGTAACTCTCAATATGCGGGCGGGGTGTTGAGCAATGCGAAAGTCGCGCACCCTACTCGCGTTGTGTAGTGAGAGAGGATCGAGTGCCGATCGCCAAAAACAACCTCAGCCATGCCGCTGTTAGCTGTTAACTGTTAACAGAAAAACGCGAAATCTCCTCCTATTTACTCTGGGGATAAGCTCTACATTTTTTCTTATTGAAAACAGCCGAAAGATAGATTTATAAATTATACCTCGGATAGAGAGCGGGATCATTTTATGTGGATAGAATTAAAAACATCCGAGCGACTAATTGATAGGCGGAGTAAATTTAAGATTTAGAATCAAAAATCTGCTAGTAGTTAACTAGAGGAGAACAAAATAATGAAAGCTCTTTGCTGGCACGGAGCAAATGACGTGCGAGTTGATAATGTACCCGACCCAACAATTATCAATCCGCGCGATGCGATAGTGAAAATCACGTCGACAGCAATCTGCGGCTCGGATTTGCACCTCTACGATGGCTTCATCCCGACAATGCAATCGGGCGACATCATGGGGCACGAATTCATGGGGGAAGTAGTCGAACTCGGCAGCCAAGTCAAGAACTTAAAAAAGGGCGATCGCGTTGTCATTCCTTTTACGATTTCTTGCGGCAGTTGCTTCTTTTGCAATCAGGATTTGTGGTCGCTGTGCGACAACTCCAACCCCAATGCTGGGCTGGCTGAAAAAATATACGGTCATTCGCCGGCGGGACTGTTTGGCTACTCGCATTTAACGGGTGGCTATGCAGGAGGTCAAGCAGAATACGCGCGGGTTCCGTTTGCAGATGTCGGCCCTTTGAAAATTCCTGACGGACTTTCTGACGAGCAAGTATTGTTCCTCACTGATATCTTTCCGACTGGTTACATGGCTGCGGAAAACTGCGACATTAAACCGGGGGATACTGTTGCTGTTTGGGGATGCGGACCTGTCGGACAATTTGCGATCAGAAGCGCGTTTATGCTGGGGGCCGATCGAGTAATTGCGATCGACAGAGTACCGGAACGCTTGCAAATGGCGGCTGCGGCCAAAGCTGAAATCATCAACTACGAAGAAATGGACGCCGGGGAAGCAGTCACCGAAATGACGGGCGGACGCGGGCCAGACTCCTGCATTGACGCGGTGGGTATGGAAGCCCACGGTACCGGCCTCGATGCTTTGTACGACAAAGCTAAGCAAGCTGTGCGCTTGGAGAGCGATCGGCCTACAGCGCTGCGACAAGTGATTCTCGCGTGTCGCAAAGGCGGCACAGTGTCAATTCCCGGCGTTTACGGCGGCTTCGTTGACAAGGTTCCCTTGGGTGCAGCTTTCAACAAAGGCTTGACCATGAAAATGGGACAGACGCACGTTCACCGCTATTTGCGGCCTTTGCTCGATCGCGTTCAAAAAGGCGAAATTGACCCGTCATTCGTGATTACGCACCGCATGAAATTGGATGAAGCGCCCCACGCTTACGAGATTTTCAAACAGAAAAAAGACAACTGCATCAAAGTTGTCCTCAAACCCTAACTCCCATTCACCCTTCAAGGAGAAACTATGCTTTTACAAGAAAAAGAATCCGGCGACTTGATAGAAATCCTCGATGTAGATGCTTTAATCAGCCCTACAAAAACAGAGGTACCGGGCCGCAGTCAAGCAGGGCAAGAGGAGCAAGAGCCGGCTACTTTTGAGAAGGTAAATTTGGTGTTTCCTTCCGGCGAAGTGCTGCCGCGCTGCTGGACTGAGGAAAATTATCAAACTCATTAATTCCCGATAATTCCCTAGCCCCTCTTAACAAAGGGGGGACTGGAAGCTAGGGGTAGGGACAGGGCACAGATCATTGGTGTCAACTTAAGCTTTTAGTCCGCCTGTCCTCCCGCCCACCCGTTAGTCCGCTCTTAGAATGAATTCCCCCTCTTATAGCTAAAGTCCTCGCTATGAGGACTAATGAGTTCTTCAGTCCTCTTTGAGAGGACTTTCGCTCCATCGGCAGGGGTTTCAACAAGAGCCGGACTATGGGTTGTACGTTAAGTTGACACTCCTTGGGCAAAGATGTGTCAGCTCAAGCCAAAAAACCGATCTCATACCATTTTTCTAAAGATGTGCTATGGATGAAGTCTTAGCCCCCCCGATGCTTTGGGGGGGTTGGGGGGGGTAATATCTAGCGGTACTTTATGAAATTGGTATCAGACAGGGGTTAAAACCCCTGCGAGACGGGGAATTTGACCTTTTTTTTGACACCTGGAGGACGCGGCACCGTGTTTCTCAAAATATAATGCAATACGCGATTGTTAACGCTTTTTTTGTCCTTGCGTTCCTCAAGCAAAGCAATCGAGCGTATCTGTTTTTCACTCTCGTTTTGCCGACCGGACTCTATAATCCAAAGCGTACTGAAATATAATGCAATACGCGATTGTTAGGAGTTGTCCGAAGAGAGGAACGCTCTTTGAAGCGAGCTATACATAAAAGCAATCGCAGAGTCTATTTTTCACATGGTTTGGCCTTGAGAATAATCTTAACCCAAGCGTACTGAAATATAAGCTGCGACCGACAAAATTTAATACAGTTCTTAGTGCGCGGGCGCGAGAAATTGCATTAAACTAAAGTGATAAAAACAACCGGGTTTGATTTAATTTATTTATGACTAAAAGCAGATCCCCCTCGGTAGGTGGCAGCGTTACAACTAATGAAAGTTGACCCAAAAACGCTGGTAGGAATTCCCGATGTTTTATCACAAGAAGCCACTACAGTATTACAAAAGACCAGAAAAGCCTGATGCCGTTTACGCCAAGAAAATACAAGAATTAATTGGCGGTACATTTGGCGAAATGACCGTGATGATGCAGTACCTATTTCAAGGTTGGAACTGCCGAGGCCCTGCCAAATATCGCGATATGCTGCTTGATGTCGGTACAGAAGAAATCGGGCATATCGAGATGCTAGCAACTATGATTGCTCACTTGTTAGATAAAGCTCCTGTATCTATGCAAGAAGAAGGTTTCAAGGATGCTGTGGTGGGTGCTGTGATGGGGGGAAACAGCCCGCGAGATGCGATCGCCGACAGCATGAATCCCCAGCACGCAATTGTATCCGGTTTGGGCGCGCTTCCTAGCGACAGCGTAGGCTATCCTTGGAACGGCCGTTATATCGTTGCTAGCGGCAATCTTTTAGCAGATTTTCGCTCGAATTTGCACGCCGAATCCCAAGGAAGATTGCAGGCTGTGCGGATGTATGAAATGTCAAACGATCCGGGCGTAAAAGACACCCTGAGTTTTATGATCGCCCGCGACACGATGCACCAAAATTTGTGGCTGGCGGCGATCGAAGATTTAGAAAGTTCCGGAATGGAAACAACCCCCGTTCCGAGCTCCTTCCCGCAGGAGTTGGAAAAATCAGAATTTGCTTATCAGTTTTGGAATCATTCTGAAGGTTCCGAAAGTAGCGAGGGACGCTGGGCGAAAGGCAAATCAATGGACGGCAAAGGCGAGTTTGAATATGTAGCCAATCCCCAACCGTTAGGGCCAGAACCAGTACCGCCCCCGCCCGAACCAAAATTGCACGGCACTGGCATGAAATAGCCACTCCAAAAGTTAATAGTAAGGTGGGCAGTCCCCGATTGACTAATTAAGTAATTAAGGACTAAAGTCCTTACTACTAACCTAAGAAAAAACTAAAGTTCTTACTACTAACCACAGGTTCGTAGTAAGAACTTTACTCGCTGATTGGCTAATTAATTAGTTAACAACGGAAGTCCTTAGTACAGTCCTTAGTACAAACCAGGTTTGGGCAAAAAGTTTAATAAGAGCAAATAACTTATGAAATTGCAAGCAGTAATTCTCGATATTGACGGTACTCTGACGCTCAGCAATGACGCCCACGCTCAAGCTTGGGTAGAGGCATTTGCGGCCTACGGCTACGAGGTGCCGTTCGAGAAAGTTCGCCCGCTAATTGGCATGGGAGGCGACAAAGTTATACCCAAAATGGTATCAGGACTTTCCGACGAAGCAGGCGACGGGAAAAAGATTGCACAGCGCCGCAAAGAACTGATTATTAACCGCTTTGCTCCCGAACTTTCTCCAACCCCCGGTTCGCGGGATTTGCTGTTAAAAATGCAGCAAGAAGGATTGCGGCTAATTATTGCTACTTCAGCTAGCAGCGAAGAACTTTCTCCGCTGCTGAAAGCTGCACAAGTTGACGATTTGCTCGACGAAGCGGCGACATCTAGCGATGCGGAAGCTTCTAAACCGGAACCGGATATTGTGGAAGCCGCTTTGAGCAAGTTGCAGATGGAAGCGAGTCAGACTGTGATGTTAGCTGATACTCCTTACGACATCGAAGCTGCGGGCAAGTGCGGGGTGCCAGTAATTGCTTTTCGGTGCGGAGGTTTCGATGATGCTTCGCTGGCAAATGCTGCGGCAATTTACGATCACCCTGCTGATTTGTTGGCGCATTATGACGATTCTATTTTAGGGAAAAAGGAGTTGGTAGCGAGTTGAAGAAATAGAACTATTTAAGGAGACATCTTTTGGTTCTTAAGTTCGTAGTTGCGCTTGGGCGCCCTCTTTAGCGCTCAAGCGCAACTACAAACTTGTTTTTACTGTGAACTTTTGAGTAAAAACAGGTCAAAATGCTCTTGACTTATTGCTCTGCGCGACATAGCAGGTTCCACAGGATCTCGCCTATTTCTTCAAAATGCTCTAGCAAAAAATCCATCAGAGCTAAATTTCGCAAATCAGCGGGAGTAGGGCGCCGGTAGTGGCGGCCTTTTTTAAACCACCCTTTAACTGTCGAGATCGATCGGCAGCAAATTTCCGCCATTTGCTCGTAAGTCACATCCCATTTCCCGTAGAATTTCTGAGGAGTCATCCCTAATTGGCACTGACTGTAAAGAGCAATTAACCGCAATTCTCGCTCTTCAATTTTTCGCGGGGTATTCGCCATCAGAATTATCCCTTTTTTTGCAAAGTTAATGGGAAGTCAGATTAGTTACCAAAATCTCTCTCTCTGCCGTATAGTTCCAGTAGAACCTCAACGCCATTGAAGCTGAAGACCCCCAAATATCTCCGGTTTTTTGCTTGTATCGGTGGGTTCTCAAACTTCTGTAGCTAGGCCCTTCTGACTCTAATAATTTGAAAGCTTTTTCGTACTGCTTTCGGGCTGGGAGGGGAAGAAAACTCAGTTTTTTGGTGACTTGTTTGGTGAAAGCAAGCTGAAATTTTGGGGTTCGACATGACATAAAATCTTGCCCCTTTCTCGATTGTTTTCATTCGGTTGTAATGTAGGGCTCGCCTGGGATTACTAAGGGTTGGCATTGAACTCTCGATCCCCCCTAACCCCCCTTAAAAAGGGGAGTAGGGGGTGGGACAAGAGCATTCTCTTTCGTCCCCCGGGAGGGGGATTTAGGGGGATCTAGACTCGGCTACAAACGAGATATAAACAGGGTTTCAGTCTTAAGTTGACACCTGCGATTAGACGATAAAAACAGAATCGTCGATCGCAAATTCCGGCTCAGTTCCCAATATCTTGACCTGGTAGCGGCTGTTAGCAGGTAAAGGATAAAAACGCAGTTGGTCTTGTTTTGCGTCGAGCAGATTTGACAGTTTTTTTTGCAGATTATCGTACTGATTTTGATTCAGCACGGCTTCAAAAACGGATTTCTGGACTCGCATTCCGAAAGCTTCTAAAAGCTTTGAAACTTTAGTTCGCCGCCTGTCATCTGCAATGTCGTAGCAAATTAGGTAAAACATCACTCAACCTGTAGATTTGATCCTT
Source organism: Microcoleus sp. ARI1-B5 (assembly GCF_036705795.1). Classification (NCBI taxonomy): domain Bacteria; kingdom Bacillati; phylum Cyanobacteriota; class Cyanophyceae; order Oscillatoriales; family Microcoleaceae; genus Microcoleus; species Microcoleus sp. ARI1-B5. The sequence continues at coordinate 493,581 of NZ_JAUBVK010000001.1, read as the reverse complement.
CAGTCCGCGTCGGCGGACGAAAGTTTGTATAGACGCGGTTTCAACCGCCGAATCATCTATTTCCAAAGCAGCGGCCGATAAACATCCCGTTCACCTTTCACGCAAGCCAGATATTCTTTGACTTGCAATTCCAAACAGTGACGGTAGCTGACTTTTCCGGCATATAAATGCGCGGCGAAAGTCTGCAACTTCGTTTCCCAATGCAATAAGAACTCTCGCAGCGCTTCGGGATGCAAATACAGTCCTCCCCGTTCGTCTGGCGGGAAAAAATCTCCGATTGTTATGCAATTTTGATTGACTAAATCCGCGACTAATGCTTCTACGATCGGCGCGCGAAATTGCTCCATTAAATCGCAGACTAAAGGTGTGTGATTAAAGCAGGTATGGTGCAAGTTGCCGAAGTCTGGATTCAGCCCGAATTTTTGCACGCAGGCGTGAAGGTTTTGACTCAATAAGGCGTATCCTAGATTCAGCAGGCTGTTAATTCGATCGCCCGCTAAATCAGCCGATCGCCCTTTGAAATTGAACGCTTCCGGCAGCAGGTAGCTGAATGCTTGATAATAAATCCGGGCGGCTTTGACTTCAAATTGCCAGAAGCCTTTCCGAGTAGTGGCTGCGGGCAGCGCTTCCAGCAAATAAGCCAGACAGTCAACGGCTTTGCAAACAATTCGGAGGTGGCGGCGGCTGTTTAATTGCATTAGCAAAACGCGGGAATTGTGCAGTTTTGCTCGCAGCAAACTTTCGACGATCGCCAGTTGAAATTCACCATCGCCAAAGCACTGTTTTTGGCGGCTTAAGTGCAGGCATTTCCCCGCCTCGTGCAATCGCGCGACATAACGCCCGCCGTCGGCAATGAATCCTACCGGAATGCCGCGGGCGATCGCGCATTTAATTGCCGGCCCAGTGATGTCGCACCAGTCGAACAAGATGATTTGTTTGACTTTCACTGCCGCCATTTCGCAGCAGAGTTTTTCGAGAAAAAAGACTTGAAAGCGATCGGCCTCTAAATGCACGATCGAACCGGGCTCAGTAGCGTATAATGTAATCATGGATTCTTTGGCAAGAAGTGAAACATCAACAGCTCAAAGGTTGATAGTTTTGACCTTTGGCTGTCGTTAGAATCCATATTTGCAGGGGGGTAAGTTTGTTCCAGCCCCCGTATCTGAGGGTGTTACGTGCGTTCCTGCGCGTCTTGAAAAATTGGGTGCGATCGACATCTTTCACCGATACCAAAAACCTGTAGGGGCGGGTTCACCAATAGCTTTAAAAGATACCCAAAAACTCAAAAACCCGCCCCCAAAGAGCGCCATCGTCTAGAAGATTGATATTGGTGCCTGATGAAAGCTGTACTGGACTTTCACCAAGATCGGGAACGAGTTCTTCAGCTTGTGAAGCGATAAATATATTCCCTTCGTCCAATTTCCCCAAAATTATTAGCTTACTCCCTCCGTCCAAAGAAAAATTAGCCATTGAAAATATTGTTGCCCCCCGAACTGCTCCAGAATTTGCAGCATTTATGGGATTAACAGTGTTGAGTAGCTTGCTGACAGCGGGCAGTATATACGGAGGAGTAGGTATAGCAGTTATCGGTTTTATCTGGTGGCGGGTCGATCGCGCCCGCGCCAAAGCCCGCGCTCAAAGGTTGTACAGCGATTTAGCAATCTCCGTGGACAAAGAAGCGCCTACAGGAGTTAAAGGTTTAATCCTGTTACTCAGTCCCTATTCGCCCCAGGCCAAAGAACTGAAAAATCAAGAGACGATCGCCCCTTTGATTGATGCTGTCATCAACGGCGAGATCGGCAAACTGACTCAAGCAGACTTCGATCGGCTAGACTTGTTGAATTCCAATCTTTTTCCCCAAATTAAAGCGGTAGAATTTCATGCAAAACGGGAAAAACTGCGAGATATTTGGCTGATCAGCACCGCAAGCTACCAGACAAAGGAAGGTAAAAAAGTTAAAGGTTCCGAAGACTCGGCACTAATTCTCAGTCAATACCTGCGCTTTCTCTACGGAAAAAGCCTTGATATTAACTCGGAGGGATTATCAGTCAGAGATTACGATTATCAGGGATTGTGGCGGCTGGCAGAGCAAATTTTCCGCGATTCGGGATACAAAGATGAGGTGATAGTGGCCGATATTACCGGCGGCACAAAAATGATGAGCGTGGCTTTGGGTATGGCTTGCATTCCCCCAAAACGCCGAATGCAATACATGGATTCGCAGCGGGACTGGGAAGGAAATCCCGTGTCGGCTGGGGATATGCAGCCGATCGTAATTGATGTTGACCCGATTCTGTATTCGAGTTAATTTCTGTAATTAACTTGTAGGGTGCGTCAGTCAGCCCTTGTAGGGACACGGCACCGTGCCCATAGGTGACAACTTAACGTCAAACCGATAGTCCGGCAGGGGTTGAAACCCCTGCCTCAAAGCTAAAGTCCTCTTA